>CALLMA010000097.1 GCA_938008015.1 uncultured Celeribacter sp. | reverse complement strand
CGCTTGCAACGCCTCACGCAAATCGGCGTCAAAGAAGTGACGGATGAATTGCAAGAACTTGCTGAGAAGATCAAAGATTATCTCGCTATTTTGGCTTCTCGTGAACGCATCATGAGCATTATCTCCAATGAGCTGATAGAGGTGAAAAATCTCTTCGCCGTTCCGCGTCGCACAGAAATCACCGATTGGTCTGGTGATATGGACGATGAAGATCTGATCGAAAAAGAAGATATGGTTGTCACCATTACATCTTCTGGCTGGGCAAAGCGCACGCCGCTTGCTGATTACCGCGCCCAAAAACGCGGCGGCAAGGGCCTCTCTGGCATGTCCACAAAAGATGAAGATGTGATTACAACTCTCTTTGTTGCAAACACGCATACACAGCTTCTCTTCTTCACTGATGATGGCATGGCCTATAAGCTCAAAACTTGGCGCTTGCCGCTTGGTGGGCGGACGGCAAAAGGCAAACCTCTCTTGCAAATTCTGCCAATTCCTCAAGGCGTTTCAATCGCTGCGATCTTGCCAATTGATCGCGATGATAAAGAGTGGGATGATCTGCAAATCGTCTTCGCGACATCTAAAGGCTCAGTGCGTCGCAACCGCCTCTCTGATTTCACCAATGTGAAAGCGAATGGTAAAATCGCGATGAAATTTGAGGGCGAAGAAGAAAGCACACGCCTTATCAATGCACGCATTTGTGATGAAAATGATGACGTGATGCTGATCACCTCTTCTGGTCGCGCCATCCGCTTCCCTGTTACTGATGTGCGCGTCTTCAATTCTCGTGCTTCACTTGGGGTGCGTGGGATTAAACTCGTCAATGATGGGGATGATGTTGTTTCAATGTCCGTCATCAAGCACTTTGAAGCCGATCCTGCAGAGCGCGCCGCTTATCTTAAAATGCGCCGCCAACTTGCAGGCGCGGATGAAACCGAAGCAAGTGATGAAGACGAAGCACCTGCTGGAAACATTTCCGCGGAACGATTTGAAGAAATGCAGGCGGCTGAAGAACTGCTTGTGACAATCACACAAAGCGGCACAGGAAAACTCTCCTCATCGCATGATTACCCAGTGCGCGGACGTGGCGGACAAGGTGTAACAGCCATGGAAAAAACCATGCGCGGCGGCCCAATCGTGGCTTCCTTCCCTGTTGCAATTGCCGATCAAATCATGCTTGCGACCTCAAAAGGGCAATCCATCCGCTGCCCAGTGGAAGGCATTTCCTTCCGCTCACGCAGCGCTGGGGGCGTCAAAGTCTTCAATACAGGCAAAGGCGAAAACGTCGTTTCTGTTGCTTGGATTGCCGAGAGTGATGAAGAAGACAATCACGAAAGTGACGAAGCTTAAATTGCATTAATTACCAAGCAACGCTGAGCACAATATATAACGGCTTGCTTTGTTGTGTCATTTTTGCAACTCAAGATGAAAACACAGGGAGCGAGTATGAATGCGAATTCATGCTAGCTCCCTAAAGTTTTAATAGAGTGCTGTAATTTTCACATCAAAATGAAAGATAAAACAGTGCTAAAGCAATCAATATTCACAGCATCACTCATCACATTAAGCTCAGGAGTCTTAGCAGAGACTACGTATTTAAGCTATAGTGGCGGCGTTGCTGTACTTAAAGTCCGAGGTGACCGAGAATATAATTTTTCTGTCGGCACTGTATTTGAAGAACAAAAAGAAAAGCTCACATATGGCGCAGACATAAACGGCTTATATTTAAAACCAGGAAAAGAATTAACTGGCACTGCTGATTTTAATCTTGGCTATGAAATTATACCTAACGTCACATTACGTGGAGCTTTTGGTATAGAAAATACTGACGGCAGTGAAGATAAGCAATTCAGCATTGGTGCAGATTACGCCTTTGGAGATATGACAACGGGACTTGCTTACAGCAAAATCGGTGATGTAAAGATAAGAACTCTATACACACAATACGCATCTGGTCCGACAACTTTAAACGCTGCATTCCATGATGCTGATGGTGGTAGCGTTTATCAGGTTGGTGCATCTTACGACCAAGACGCTGTTGACATTAGCTTAGACTATTTCAAAGCGGATACATTATCGGTTTTTGATTTGGAGGGCAGCTATGATTTTTTTGACAATTGGCGCGGTGAATTTTTTGCTACCGACACAGACTCCAATATAGACCGTTTAAAAACTTACCGAGCTGGCGTTGGTTATCAAATAGTAGACAATTTTTGGCTATCTGGCAATGTTGGAAGAAGCACAACAAGATCAGAAAGTGGCAATATATTTTCATTATTTTTGACCAGCGAAATAGGAAAACGTCAGAATGCATTTGCAACGAACACTCCAAAAAAACTCACAATCAGTGATTTTTTTGGACTGTAACTAAAAGCTACTAGCGTTTTTCTGAATAGCACTCATAAAATACTGGTGATGCGCTACGGCGCATCACCAGATAAACCGCATATTTCAAATCGTTGCTCTTTAGCAACGGCACTCTCAACAACTACAATTTGATGTTCTATATTCAACCATAGAGTGGTATAGGTTAACACAACACCTAACTACTACATGGAACCCATCATGCGCTATACAGCACCGGTAACACTTGCAGCTCTTATGCTCTCCTCAGCAGCATACGCAAATTCTTCATACCTCACATTTGGAGGCGGAGCGACTTACCTCGAAAACGACATCAACCAAAGCCGCTCAGTTTACAACACGAACAGCGACTTTCAAGAAAGCGATGATACACTTTCATATGGTGCATCCTTTGATGGATATTACAAAAAAGGCGACAGCCGTAGCTTTCTCGGGCTTGGATCTGCAAATCTAAACTACCACCTAGATGATCGCTTCGATATAAACTCAGCCCTCTCCTTCATCCGCTCAAGCGATGATCGTGCAATCCAACTGGGCGCTGGTTTGGGCTACAATATCAATGATGTAACATTGGGCCTTGCATATACAGCGTCAAACAAAGAAGCGGATGTATCAAACTTTCTGACCTCTTATGCACGCTACGACAATAACGGCCTGACATTGGATGCAGCATTCCATAAAGACCTCAGCAAAAAAGGTAATACAGACGGATACCAAATCAGCGCAGACTACCGTACTGATATCACACAAGTATTCCTAGGAAGAGCGAATATCGGCAACGTCGATGCAACGACGCTTAAAGCTAATTATCGCTTTGCAGATAATTTCCGCGCTGAGTTTTTGGGCACGCAAACCACCCGCCCAACATTCAACACAGACGAAATACGCCTCGGGATCGGTTATAAAATTAGCGACAAATCATGGCTCTCAGCTTCCTATGTCCAAATCGAAGATTCAAACGTCGAGTCATCTGGTTTCGCTCTGTCATATTCAACAACGACAACAGCGAAGAAAAACGCCTTTGCGACCAATGTTCCAACATTGCAAAATCGCCATTCAACATTCGTTGATCGCCCATATTAATCTGGTCCACACCAAATCAACAAAAAACCCGCTTAAAGCGGGTTTTTTTATGTCTCGTATATAAGAAATTTTAGCTTTATCTCTTTTTGATTTTAGAGTTTTTAATCTTACTTTTATTGGCTTTTTTATACTTAGATCCTTTTGCTGCGCGCGATTTATTTCGGGATCTTCGCGATATTGATGCCCCATCGATAGATAGAAGCTCTAACTCCAGCCCTCCCGTAATCGGCACTGCATCTTTAATTTGCACTTCAACGCGCTGGCCAATAGTAATTTCCAAACCACTATTTGAGCCCTTCAGCTTGCGGCGATCTGGGTCAAAAACAAAATATTCATTACCAATGCTTCGCACCGGAACCAAACCATCGGCACCAGTCTCATCGAGTTTAACGAAGATTCCGAAGGATTGTATGCCCGAAATACTCCCCCCCATTTGCATCCCGATACGCTCTTTCAGATAAGCCGCCAAATATCGATCTGTCGTATCCCTCTCCGCCAACATCGAGCGGCGTTCTGTGCTTGAGATATGCTTAGCCGTCACATCCATTCTCTCGGCCTGCGCCTCATCTAAGCCGTCATCGCCCCAACCATGCGCCGAAATTAAAGCGCGGTGGACAAGCAAATCAGCGTAGCGTCTTATCGGCGAGGTGAAATGGGCATATGATCTAAGGGCAAGGCCAAAGTGGCCATAGTTCTCAGGATGATAATAGGCCTGCGTCATAGAGCGAAGTGTGGAAATATTAATCAGATCACTATGATCCGAGCCAGATGCTTGTTCGAGCAATCTATTGAGATGCGAGGAATGAAGCACCTGCCCTTTTGCGAGAACGAAGCCCGATGCTTGCGCAACTTCGCGCAGTTGATCTAGCTTCTCTTTAGCCGGCTCTTCGTGAACACGGTAAAGAAGGGGCCGTTGGCGCTTTTCAAGCTCTTCTGCTGCCGCAACATTTGCAAGCACCATAAATTCTTCAATAAGTTTATGCGCATCAAACCTTGGTGAAAAATCAACAGATTCGACTTTGCCCTTTTGATTGATCTTAACTTTGCGCTCTGGCAAATCTAAATTCAAAGGCTGGCGTTTTTCACGCGCTTTCACCAATGCGCGATACGCACCATATAACGGCTCAATCACATCCGCCATGAGCGGCGCGCATTGTTCATCAGGGGCACCATCATATGCCTTTTGCACTTGCTCATAAGATAAAGACCCCGCCGATTTCATCAGACCTCTAATGAAGTTTTGCGCAATTTTCTGCCCCCTCTTATCAATTGTCATGCGCGCAACGAGACACGCCCGTGGCACATCCTCATGCAAAGAGCATAAATCGCCTGAAAGACGATCCGGCAACATGGGCACGACACGATCAGGGAAATAGCTTGAGTTTCCTCGCTTATAGGCTTCACGATCCAGCGCAGTGTCAGGGCGCACATAATGGGCGACATCTGCGATTGCGACCCAGATAATAAACCCACCTTCATTTTTAGGGTTTGCATCCGCTTCAACGTAAACAGCATCATCATGATCGCGTGCATCTGGCGGATCAATGGTCACAAGCGGTAAGTGGCGCAAATCTTCGCGCCCGTTCAACCCGGCAGGGCGTGCATTTTGAACTTGTTCAAGAACTTTTTCTGAAAACTCATCAGGGATACCATGCTGGTGCACCGCAATAAGAGAAACCGCCTTAGCCTCACTTGGATCTCCTAAGCGCTCATTCACACGTGCCAAAGCGAGCCCAAGCCGCCCCTTTGGGCCAACTTGCTCCGCTTCCACCAACTCACCATCACGCGCTTGCAAATCATGGCCGGCTTTGACGGCCCATTCCTTTTCCATGCCTTTATCAATTGGCGTTATGCGTCCGCCCTCAGATCGCTTGCGGAAGATTCCTAATATTTTTTTAGGACCTGTACGAATGCGGCGAATTATTCTTGCAGTATAAGCATAATCATCTTCAGAAACCTTTTGCACCTTCGCTAAGATGCGGTCGCCTTCCGCAATCGCAGGATCATCACTTTTCAGGTTGAGCAGCACTTTTGGCGCTTGTCCGCGATCGGGCCATTCTAAGGGCGTGGCGAAGACATCTCCTTGATGATCTGGGCCTAAAACGGTCAAAACAGAAACGGGGGCAAGCTGATCAGAATCGCGATATGTTTTATTGCGTTTTTGAAGATGGCCTTCCGATTCAAGCTCTTTGAGAACACGCTTCAAATCAATCCGCGCGGCCCCTTTGATGCCAAATGCTTTGGCGATATCTCGTTTCGCTGTGAGTGTAGGGTTTTGATTGATCCAATCTAGGATCTCTCTTTTTGTAGGTATATTTTTCATACCCCCCTTTATCACGGCTCTGAGTATCGCGCCACAAACAAAAAGGGCCAACTCGAAAGTTGGCCCCTTACAGTTCGATTAGAAACAGATGTCAGATTAGCGACCTGTATCTGATTTCAAATAATCGAAAAATTCACCATCAGGAGAGATGACCATCGTTGTATTATTGCCGCTTAGACCTTTGCGATACGCATTGAGTGAGCGGTAAAATTCAAAGAATTCAGGGTCAGCACCAAATGCATCTGCAAAGATACGTGTGCTCTCAGCATCCGCCTCACCGCGAACAATCTCAGAAAGACGATTAGCATCAGATTCAAGCTCGACCACAGTACGATCAGCTTGCGCACGCACACGCTGAGCCGCTTCTTCACCACGCGCACGTTCATCGGCAGCGTCGCGTTCACGTTCAGCAATCATGCGGTCAAATGTCGCACGTAAGTTTTGCTCAGGCAAGAATGTTTGCTTCAAGCGCACATCGACAACCTCAACACCCAAGCCAAGAGCCGCCGCACGCGCTTGATCTTTAATCCGAACCATCAGTTCAGAACGATCTGCAGAAAGAATTGTATTGGACGTCACTTCTTTCGAGCCCAAGACTTCACGCACCTGCGCATTCAAAATACCTTGAAGACGGTTTTCAGCACGCTCAATTGTTGCCACAGCTTGTCTAAATTTCACAACATCCGAAATACGATAGCGCGCAAAAGCGTCAACCAGCAAACGGCGATCATCTGAAGGAGTTACTTCGATTTCAGGCGTTTCTAAGGCTAAAATACGATCATCATAATAGGCGACATTTTGAATAAACGGGACTTTGAAAGAAAGACCTGGTTCCTCTTTAACAGATTTAATCTGACCAAATTGTAAAACGAGAGCTTTTTGACGCTCATCTACAATGAATACAGATGAAAGGAAAACGAATAGAGCTGCAACTCCAGCAATCAACAGTAAGATACCACGGTTCATTATCTTGATCCTCCTTGGCGTAGAAGCTCATTCACCGGCAAGAAAGGCACAACGCCTTGTCCCGAACCTTCACTTCCTTCATCCAAAATCACTTTATTGATATCTCCAAACACTTCTTCAAGTGTCTCAAGATACAAGCGTTTGCGCGTTACTTCCGGCGCGGCCTGATATTCTTTTAAGACAGATGAAAAACGTGAAGCTTCACCTTCGGCCTCATTCACAACCTGCGAACGATAACCTTCAGCCTCTTCTAAAATCTGCGCGGCGGAACCACGCGCACGGGCAAGAACGGTATTTGCATAAGCATCTGCTTGGCGCTCTAAGCGGTCGCGCTCTTGTTCTGCGGCTTGCACATCACGGAATGCATCAACAACTTCTAAAGGCGGGTCTGCCTTTTCAAGGTTGACGCGGATGACATTAATACCCGCATCATAGCTATCCAATGTAGATTGAATAAGCTCTTTGGCTGTGTCCGCAATAAGGCCACGATCTCTGTTTAAGATGGGCGCCAGCTCTGCTGCGGCGATAATTTCGCGCATCGAGCTCTCAGACACGGCTTGCACCGTTTCTCTTGGATCGGCGAGATTGAAAAGATATTCATTGGGCGCATTAATATTCCAAACAACTTGGAAATCAATATCAACGATATTTTCATCCGTTGTGAGCATGAGGCCATCACCGCCACGCGCAGCAACACCGATGGATTCCGTGCGCTCACCTGTTGTGACAACTTTTTCATACGTCATGATCGGCCAAGGCGCGAAATTCAAACCTGGCTCACCAATGCTTGAAAACTCTCCCAAGAAAAGCTCAACTGATCTTTCCTCTGGCTTCACTGTATAAAGGGACGAAAATCCCCAAAAAGCAATCGCACCGATGAGAGCAATTGGAATGATGCCTTTTGGCAACCCTTGTTGCGGTGCGTTTCCGCCGCCATTGCCAGACCCTTTTCCACCCATGATACCCTTAAGGTAATCACCGCCTTTTCCAAGCATTTGATCAAGGTCTGGAAGTTGCGGATCATTTGGGCGTTGTGGGCGCTGAGGGGCCTGCCCTTTTTGATCTTTTTGATTATTGTTATCTGGTCTATTGGGGCCTTTATTGCCGCCACCGCCCCATGGTCCACCACTATTATTGGCCATATAGATCAATCCCTTTATTCAGGTTTCAATTAGAGCAAGATGCTCTAGATTCAATAAATTTAATTTGTGCTCTCAACGCGCCATTTTCAAGAGCTCTTTATCCGATAATTAGCCGCCATGCGAACGCACAGGCTCTTTCATAAGCACAATCTCTTCTGCCATAGTTGGGTGAACGGCAACAGTGGCATCGAAATCTTCTTTCGTCGCACCCATTTTAACAGCAACGCCCGCCAATTGGATCATTTCGCCGGCATGTGGCGCAATAATGTGGCATCCTAAGACCTTGCGTGTTTTAGCGCAGACAACAAGCTTGAAGAGGACTTTTTCATCTTTCTCAATGAAGCTATTTTGCATTGGCCTAAAGGCCGCCGCATAGACTTCAATTGGGCCTTCTTTTGCGGCTTGCTCTTCGCTCATGCCGACAGCGCCATATTCAGGCTGCGTAAAAATCGCAGAAGGGATATTGACGTGATCCGGCTTCATCGCATTGCCTTTGAAAACCGTTTCATGAAATGCAACCGCTTCACGAATGGCAACAGGCGTGAGTTGTACACGGTTCGTCACATCGCCAACAGCAAAGATGGATGGAATATTTGTTTGCGAATATTCATCAACGACAATCTCGCCTGATCTTCCAACAGTCACATTGGCGTTTTCAAGCCCCAAGCCTTCTGTTTTAGGCTTGCGCCCCGTTGCATATAAAACTTGATCAACGACAATGGTGTCGCCCTTTGAAGATGTCACATGCAAACACCCATCGCGCTTTTCAATTTTCGCCACATCCGTTTTAAGCTGTAGATCGATCCCTTGCTTGACGATTTCATCAGAAATATGAGCCCGCGCTTCATCATCAAAACCGCGTAAAATCTGCTCAGAGCGGTAGAATTGCGTCACCTTTGAACCAAGGCCATTAAAGATGCAGGCAAATTCACAAGCGATATACCCCCCACCAACGACCAAAATACGCTTAGGCAAAACAGGCAAATCAAACACTTCATTCGACGTGATGACATGCTCAATGCCTTCTATGCCTGCAGGCACAAACGGCGTTCCGCCCACTGCGACAAGAATATGTTTAGCCGTCTTTTCACTGCCATCAGCTAAGATCACGGTATGCGCATCTTTGATTTCTGCGCGTTGATGTAAGATTTCAACGCCTGAATTGCCTGCATTTCGCGTATAAATCGCTTCAAGGCGCGAAAGTTCGGCTTTGAGTTTATTTTGAAACGAAGACCAATTAAAATCACCGAGCGTTATATCCCAGCCGTAGTCTTTCGCATCATGGGCGCCGTGAGCATGGTGTGATGCAAAAACCATCAGCTTTTTAGGAACACATCCACGGATCACACAAGTTCCGCCCATGCGAAATTCTTCTGCCATGGCAACTTTTTTTCCGTCAGCTGCGGTCAAACGTGCTGCACGCACGCCTCCAGATCCGCCACCAATCACAAAGAGATCATAATCGAATTCCATCGTTCCGCCTTTTAGTATGTTAGTTCGTCTATAGGTTAGGTCGTATCGCGTTTATTATCTAAGTTGCTCTTTTGAAAATCAAAAGAGCAGTGCATGAAATATCCATATTTTCCAAACGAATTACAAAAATTCATTCGCGGCGAAAACATGCACTACAATTGCGAGGCCAGAGAAATGTCAACTGACGCTTCACTCATTTTTTGAGTGGCGACATCAAGAATTTTAACATCCCCCTTCTCATCGCCGATAATTATATTATCTGCGAGATCTATAAAAAGGCCATTTTCAACAACGCCAGGTATTTGATTCAGTTCCCGCGTAAGGCTCGCAATACCGCCAATTTGGTCAAGCTGTAGATCCAGAATATAATGGCCTTCATCCGTGACAACGGGTGCCCCATCTCGCACGCGGAGCGCAGATTGGCGGGTTTTGACATCTGCTGAAATCAATAGTTTTTCAATCATGATTTGAGTTGTTGCCCAGCCAAATTGAACGACTTCCACAGGCAAAGGAAACGCCCCTAATGTCTGCACCTGCTTTGATGCATCCGTGATCACAAGCATCTTATCTGAAGCTGCTGCGACAATTTTTTCGCAAAGCAATGCCGCCCCTCCTCCCTTAATAAGGTTGCCTCGGGGATCAAACTCATCGGCACCGTCTATCACAAGATCCAGCGTTTTCAGATTATCTAATGTTGTCACATTCAGACCCAGCTTTTGGGCAAGTTCAGCGGTTTGCTGGGATGTGGCCACACATGTCACATTCAAGCTTTCATCGCGTATTTTTTTCGCCAGGGCGCGCACCATCCAAGCCGCTGTAGATCCCGTCCCCAAACCAAGCTTCATACCGTCTTCCACATAAGAAACCGAATATTGCGCTGCAGTAAATTTTGCCAATACAGATGGCGATAAATTGGTAGACATCAAGCACTCCCTTATAGGCTCTTGAATATCTATATATGGAAGATCTAAAACTTCATAGTAGAGAATAATCCAGCTCACAATATTTTGCTTTTTATACGAAAACACCTCGCATCCGCGTGAGTTACCTCTCTCAAATAGAACCTTACGCTCACAATTTCGAATACTGAGCATGGCCAAAATTTGAAAAACATTGCCCCAGTCGTATTTTTAAAATAGGGTCTACTTATTTTCTGACTATGCTTGCCTCCAATCACCTTGGTAAATGCGCTTAGATGGATTAAGCTTAGAT
>CALLMA010000096.1 GCA_938008015.1 uncultured Celeribacter sp. | reverse complement strand
CAAAAAAGACCTTGCAAAGGTATTCTTTATGAAATCCACTACAACTTAATGTGTAAATTTGTAAGTAATGTACGATTTTACTGGAAATCCCCCTTAGTTTTCAAATAGCTTAAAATATAATCAAATACGGCAAATCATTTTGATTATATTTTAAATTCTTAAACCCAAGAATGGGAGAGGTATATGACACAGCCGCAAACACAAATAAAAGAGCCGAGTTTCCGCGAGAGTGTGGATATCATGTTCAACAGAGCGGTGAAACTTTTGGATCTTCCTGCGGGTCTTGAAGAGAAAATCAGAGTGTGTAACTCAACCTATACAGTGCGCTTTGGTGTTCGTCTTCGCGGCGAGATTAAAACTTTTACGGGGTATCGCTCAGTTCACTCAGAGCATATGGAGCCAGTAAAGGGCGGTATCCGCTATGCGACTGGAGTGAACCAAGATGAAGTTGAAGCTCTTGCGGCTTTGATGACGTATAAATGTTCACTTGTTGAAGCGCCATTTGGTGGCTCAAAGGGCGGTTTGTGTATCGATCCCCGTGAATATGAAGAGCATGAGCTTGAGCTTATTACGCGCCGTTTTGCATATGAGCTTGTAAAGCGCGATTTGATCAATCCCGCACAAAACGTCCCTGCGCCAGATATGGGCACATCAGGGCGTGAAATGGCTTGGATCGCGGATCAATATCAGCGCATGAACACAACTGACATTAACGGCAAAGCTTGTGTAACAGGTAAGCCTTTAAATGCAGGTGGTATTGCTGGGCGCGTTGAAGCGACAGGCCGCGGTGTACAATACGCTCTTCGCGAATTCTTCCGTTACCCTGAAGATGTTGCAATGACATCTTTGAGTGGCGGTTTGGCTGGTAAGCGCGTTGTTGTTCAAGGTCTTGGGAATGTTGGCTACCATGCGGCAAAATTCCTTCAAGAAGAAGATAACTGTGTTATCACAGGTATCATCGAGCGTGATGGTGCGATTGTAAATGAAGCAGGTCTTGATGTTGAAGCGGTCTTTGCTTGGATCGGTGAGAATGGTGGCGTAAAAGGCTTCCCAGGTGCTGAATATTTTGAAAATGGCGCATCTGTTCTTGAGAACGATTGCGATATCTTGGTGCCAGCGGCACTTGAGGGTGTTATCAATCTATCCAATGCTGCAAACATCAAAGCGCCTTTGATCATTGAGGCTGCGAATGGTCCGGTCACGTCTGGTGCGGATGACATCTTGCGCGAAAAAGGGGCTGTGATCATCCCTGATATGTATGCGAACGCTGGTGGTGTGACTGTGTCTTACTTCGAGTGGGTGAAAAACCTCAGCCATATCCGCTTCGGCCGTATGCAGCGTCGCCAAGAAGAAGCGCGTAATAGCCTTGTGATCGAACAGCTTGAAGAGCTTTCTAATGCAATGGGTGATACATGGAGCTTGGGTGATACATTCAAAGAGAAGTATCTCCAAGGTGCTGGCGAGCTTGAGCTTGTGCGTTCTGGTCTCGATGACACAATGCGCTCAGCCTATCAGTCTATGCGTAAAGTATGGCACGAGCGCTCTGATGTGCCAGATCTTCGCATGGCAGCTTATTATGTTGCGATCGATAAAGTGGCAGAAAGCTACCGCGCAAAAGGCCTCTAAGGCTTTTATGCAAGACCAATATAAAAAGCCCGCGTTCCAAGCGCGGGCTTTTTGCTTTTCTTCTATTCGAAGAGATTGCTTTTAAGCAAAAGCGGCTTCGAGCGCGATTTCTACCATATCACCAAAGCTGCGTTCGCGGTCCTCTGATGGGAGAGCCTCATGCGTGAGCAGGTGATCTGATACAGTCATGATGGCGAGTGCGCGTGCGCCCAGACGTGCGCAAACTGTATAAAGCTCAGCGGCTTCCATCTCGACGCCTAAAATGCCATGGCGCTGCATCACTTCATCAAGATCAGGGCGCTCAGAATAGAAAACATCAGAGCTGTAGATATTGCCAACATGAACGGCAGGCTCTTTGGTGCGTGCAGCCTTAACCGCCGCTTCAAGAAGGCCGTAATCCGCACATGGTGCATAGTTCACTTCTTTGAAAAAGCCCGCTGAAGGCGTTGTGCCTAAAGTTGTGGTTGTCATCGCAATCAAAACATCGCGTACTTTAATGTTTTCTTGCATGGCGCCCGCAGAACCGATGCGGATCAATGTTTTCGCGCCATATTCAGTGATCAATTCATTTGCATAGATAGATATAGATGGCATGCCCATTCCAGAGCCATGAATGCTCACACGATTGCCTTTATAATATCCCGTATAACCATACATGCCACGAACATCGCTCACGAGAACAGCGTCATCGAGATAAGTTTCAGCAGCCCAGCGTGCGCGGCGCGGATCGCCTGGCATGAGAACTGTTTCTGCGATGTCGCCTTTTTGTGCGGAAATATGTGGTGTTGGCATCTTAGCCCCTCTTGTATGGTTGAATTTAGGGCAGAACATAAAAGTTGCACTTAAAATGTCGAGCAAAAAGCGCTATTCTCGGTTAATCAACTTATAAGTCGTCCCTGTTTGGGCCATAAGAAAGAGCCGACACAAAGCACAAGAGACACGAAGAGTAGCATTATGCCTTTGAAAATCAATGATGATATCGAGATTGCGGATTGGGAGATCTCTGAGCAATTCGTGCGGGCGAGTGGCCCGGGGGGGCAAAATGTCAATAAAGTGTCTTCAGCGGTGGAACTGCGTTTTGAAGCGGAGCGCTCACCTGCTTTGTTACCAGCTGTGAAAATGCGCCTGCGTCGCCTTGCGGGGCGGAGATGGAATAAAGAAGGTGCGATCCTTTTATTTGTGGATGAGACACGCCATCAAATCCGCAACCGTGAAATCGCCAGAGAAAGATTGAAGGCGCTCATAGAGCAAGCGCTGATTAAGCCAAAACGCCGCATTAAGACGCGTCCAAGTAAGGGCGCGATTGAGCGGCGTATTAAAGGCAAGAAAGAACGATCTACTTTGAAGCAGCTTCGCCGAAGAGTGGAGTAGGGGCTGCTCACCATGGGGTGTAAAACCTGCAGCGCAAATTGTGCTTTGTGAGACACTATATTTGCGTTATTTCCCGTGTTTGAAGAGATATATTCGAGCGCATGGGGGCAGGGGGTTGACCCTAAAACAAAATCCTCTTATTGCAACTCATCCCTCAAAGGGATTGGATTCGAAAGCGCTGTTGAACTTATATATTCAAGAGTGGATTTCGGAGATTAAGTTTTCAGTGGCGTAAGGTGAAAATCTTGCGCTTGCTGTTGTGAAAAAAGGTTCCGGTGTTACGGAACCGCAATGAAAGGATACTGACTTGGCACGTATAGCCGGCGTAAACCTCCCAACCGCAAAGCGCGTTCCTATCGCGCTTACATATGTTACTGGCATTGGTCCAACATCTGCAAAAGCAATTTGCGAAGCTGTAGGAATTGATTCTACACGCCGTGTAAATGAACTTTCAGATGCTGAAATTCTCGCAATCCGTGAGCATATTGATGCAAATTACACTGTTGAAGGCGATCTTCGTCGTCAGACAACAATGAATATCAAACGTTTGATGGACCTTGGTTGCTACCGTGGCCTTCGCCATCGCCGTAATCTCCCTGTGCGTGGTCAGCGTACACATACAAACGCACGCACTCGCAAAGGCCCTGCAAAGGCTATTGCAGGCAAGAAGAAGTAAGGGGAACTTAAATTATGGCACGTGATACTCGTCGCACAAAACGCAAAGTTTCCAAGAATATCGCTTCTGGCGTTGCTCATGTAAACTCTAGCTTTAACAATACAAAAATCTTGATTTCTGATGTTCAGGGCAATGCAATCTCATGGTCCTCAGCAGGTACTATGGGTTTCAAAGGCTCACGTAAATCAACACCTTACGCTGCACAAATGGCAGCTGAAGATGCTGGTAAGAAAGCACAAGATCATGGTGTAAAAACTCTTGAAGTTGAAATTCAAGGTGCAGGTTCTGGCCGTGAGTCAGCACTTCGCGCTCTTGCAGCTATCGGCTTTAACATCACATCAATCCGTGATGTAACACCAATCGCACACAACGGCTGCCGCCCTCCAAAGCGTCGCCGCGTATAATTGCGCATATATATATTCGGATCGCGGGCGTCAGCTCGCGGTCTCTTTTCATTTTATGATCCCTCGGGCGTTTTGTCATTTTTGGACATGAATGATGAAACAAGAATGGAGGTACACCCATGATCCATAAGAATTGGGCTGAGCTTATTAAGCCTCAGCAACTTGAAGTAAAACCAGGCAATGAGCCTGCACGCCAAGCAACATTGATTGCAGAGCCACTCGAAAGAGGCTTTGGTTTGACACTTGGAAACGCATTGCGCCGTGTTCTAATGTCATCTTTGCAAGGTGCAGCGATCACTGCTGTGCAAATCGACAACGTATTGCATGAGTTTTCTTCTATCGCAGGTGTTCGTGAAGACGTAACGGATGTTGTGCTTAACCTTAAAGGTGTTGCACTTCGTATGGAAGTTGAAGGCCCAAAGCGCCTTTCAGTTGCTGTTAAAGGCCCTATGGTTGTGACAGCTGGTGATATCGCGGAAACAGCTGGCATCGAAGTTCTTAACAAAGACCATGTGATCTGTCACCTTGATGATGGAGCAGACCTTTTCATGGAGCTTACTGTTAACACAGGTAAGGGCTATGTTTCTGCTGAAAAGAATAAGCCAGAAGATGCACCAATCGGTTTGATCCCAGTTGATGCGATTTACTCACCTGTGAAAAAAGTGTCATACGACGTACAGCCTACACGCGAAGGCCAAGTCCTTGATTATGACAAACTCACAATGAAAATTGAAACAGATGTTTCCTTGAGCCCTGAAGATGCTGTGGCTTATGCGGCACGCATCTTGCAAGATCAGCTCGGTGTCTTCGTGAACTTCGAAGAGCCAGAAGCAGCTGGTGGCGCGGATGAGGATGACGGTCTTGAGTTCAACCCACTTCTCTTGAAGAAAGTGGACGAGCTTGAACTTTCTGTTCGTTCTGCGAACTGCCTCAAGAACGACAACATCGTTTACATCGGTGATCTTATCCAGAAGACAGAAGCAGAAATGCTTCGCACGCCAAACTTTGGTCGTAAGTCTCTTAATGAGATCAAAGAAGTTCTTTCTGGTATGGGCCTACACCTCGGCATGGATGTCGAAGAGTGGCCACCTGAGAACATCGAAGAACTCGCAAAGAAGTTCGAAGATCAATTCTAAGAATATGAGAGCAGCCGCTTAGGTTGCTCTCAAAATGCCTGCATTAGTAGGGAATATTCGGGTAGAGCTTTCATCATGAAGGTAATGTCCCAAGGAGAGTGACTGGCACGCACCAGTTACCAGACAAAGTATAAACGCTAGGAGAATAAAAATGCGTCATGCAAGAGGCTACCGCCGTCTAAACCGTACTCATGAACACCGCAAAGCTTTGTTTGCAAACATGGCTGGCTCACTCATCGAGCACGAGCAAATCAAAACAACAGTACCAAAAGCAAAAGAACTTAAGCGTATCATCGATAAGCTTATTACTCTTGGCAAACGCGGCGATCTTCACGCACGCCGTCAAGCTGCTGCGCAGTTGAAGCAAGACAAAGACGTTGCAAAACTTTTCGAAGTTTTGGGTCCACGTTATGCTGAGCGTCAAGGTGGTTACTGCCGCGTTCTTAAAGCTGGTTTCCGTTATGGTGACAACGCACCAATGGCGATCATCGAGCTTGTAGATCGTGATCCAGAAGCAAAAGGCGCAGCAGACCGTGCACGCCTTGAAGCTGAAGAAGCTGTTGCTGAATAAATATAAGAACTAACTTGGTCGCAAGGCTAAGATATTCTGATAACCTCATCTAGCGATAGATGAGGTTTTTTTATGGGA
>CALLMA010000095.1 GCA_938008015.1 uncultured Celeribacter sp. | reverse complement strand
GGCAACAATGAACCAAGACGCAAGCGACCTGGCGTTGTGTCAAAGCGTACAGATACTTCTTCACCATGCTCATTGATCTGCTTGATACGTGCTTGAATTTTCGCGTGAAGATGAACTTCACCCGCTCCTAGCGCATGCTCGACTTCTTCTACATCAGAGAAGATCATGCCTTCGCCTTTCATGCCCTCGCGCTCCATTGTGATATAATAGAGACCCAAGATCATATCCTGTGATGGCACGATAATCGGCGCACCGTTCGCAGGAGAAAGAACGTTGTTAGTAGACATCATCAAAACACGTGCTTCAAGCTGTGCTTCAAGTGAAAGAGGCACGTGAACCGCCATTTGGTCGCCGTCAAAGTCGGCGTTAAACGCAGAACATACAAGCGGGTGCAAGTTGATCGCTTTGCCTTCAACAAGAACGGGTTCGAAAGCCTGAATACCAAGGCGGTGAAGCGTTGGCGCGCGGTTGAGAAGCACTGGGTGTTCACGGATGACTTCATCCAAGATATCCCAAACTTCTGGACGCTCTTTCTCAACGAGTTTCTTCGCCTGTTTCACAGTTGAAGAATATCCCTTCGCTTCAAGGCGCGAATAGATAAACGGCTTGAAAAGTTCGAGCGCCATTTTCTTCGGCAAACCACATTGATGCAGTTTGAGCTCAGGGCCGGTCACAATCACAGAACGACCAGAGAAGTCGACGCGTTTACCCAAAAGGTTTTGACGGAAGCGACCTTGCTTACCTTTAAGCATGTCTGACAGTGATTTAAGCGGACGCTTGTTTGCACCCGTAATCACACGACCACGACGACCGTTATCAAAGAGCGCATCCACAGATTCTTGCAACATACGCTTTTCGTTGCGTACGATGATATCTGGTGCACGAAGCTCAATAAGGCGCTTCAAACGGTTGTTACGGTTGATCACACGACGATAAAGATCGTTCAAGTCAGACGTCGCAAAACGGCCACCATCAAGTGGCACAAGCGGGCGAAGCTCTGGTGGGATCACTGGAACAACAGTCAAGATCATCCACTCAGGGCGGTTGCCTGATTCTAAGAAGTTTTCAACGATCTTAAGACGTTTGATGATCTTCTTAGGCTTCAGTTCACCTGTTGCTTCTTTAAGGTCTTCGCGAAGCTGCTCCGCCGTGCTTTCAAGATCGATGTTTGCAAGCATTTTACGGATTGCTTCCGCGCCGATATCTGCTTCAAACGCATCCATGCCGTATAGATCTTGCGCGTCCATATACTCTTCTTCTGTGAGCATTTGGCCGTATGTCAAGTCTGTAAGACCTGGCTCGATCACAACATAGTTTTCAAAATAAAGCACACGCTCAAGATCACGAAGTGTCATATCCAGCATCAAGCCGATACGGGATGGAAGTGATTTCAAGAACCAAATGTGAGCAACTGGCGCTGCGAGTTCAATATGGCCCATGCGCTCACGACGCACTTTTTGAAGCGTAACTTCAACACCACATTTTTCGCAGACAACGCCGCGGTATTTCATGCGCTTATATTTGCCGCAAAGACATTCGTAATCTTTGATTGGGCCAAAAATACGCGCACAGAAAAGACCATCGCGCTCAGGCTTGAATGTACGATAGTTGATTGTTTCTGGTTTTTTGATTTCACCATATGACCAGCTCAAAATACGCTCAGGTGACGCGAGAGAGACTTTGATCTCATCAAAAGCTGACTGAGGTGTGAGCGGGTTGAAAGGATTTGTTGTAAGTTCCTGGTTCATCTTATGAGTTCCTCTAAGTATCTCGGAAAGGGAGGGAGGGCTAAGGCGCTAAGCGCCTTATTCCTCACCCTCCGAGTCCAGGAGTTCAATATTAAGGCCAAGGCCACGGACTTCTTTGACAAGTACGTTGAAGGATTCAGGGATACCTGCTTCAAAATTATCCTCACCTTTGACAATGGATTCATAGACTTTCGCACGACCTGCAACATCATCTGACTTTACAGTCAGCATCTCTTGCAGAGTATATGCTGCGCCATAAGCTTCAAGAGCCCAAACTTCCATCTCACCAAAGCGCTGACCACCGAACTGAGCTTTACCACCAAGTGGCTGCTGAGTAACAAGTGAGTAAGGCCCTGTTGAGCGTGCGTGGATCTTATCATCTACAAGGTGGTGCAGTTTAAGAAGGTATTTCACACCAACTGTGACTTCACGCGCGAATTGCTCACCTGTACGTCCATCATAAAGCACTGATTGACCAGAAGTTGAGAATCCAGCTTTTTCAAGCATCTCGTTGATGTCTTGCTCTTTTGCACCGTCAAATACTGGCGTTGCCATTGGCACACCACCTGTGACGTTCTTCGCACGAACAAGAAGCTCATCATCATCAAGCCCTTCAAGGCCTTCTGCATAGACTTCTTCGCCGTAAACGAACTTAAGAGCATCTTTCACCGGCGACATATCACCAGAGCGGCGATAAGCACCAAGCGCTTCATCAATTTGAATGCCAAGGCCACGTGCAGCCCAGCCTGTGTGTGTTTCCAAGATCTGACCCACGTTCATACGTGAAGGCACACCGAGAGGGTTCAAACAGAAGTCAACTGGCGTACCATCCGCCAAGAACGGCATGTCTTCCATTGGAACAACGCGTGAAATAACACCTTTGTTCCCGTGACGACCCGCCATCTTATCACCTGGCTGAAGCTTGCGCTTCACAGCGATGAAGACTTTAACCATTTTCATCACACCTGGTGGGAGGTCATCTCCGCGGCGTACTTTCTCAACTTTATCTTCAAAACGGTGCTCGAGAGCACGTTTTTGAGCTTCGTATTGAGAGTTAAGCGCTTCAATGATTTGTGCACCGGCTTCATCTTCAAGCGCGAGCTGCCACCACTGGCCTTTTGACAATTGATCAAGAAGATCTTGGTCAACTTCAACACCAGAACGAACACCTTTTGGTCCTTTAACAATCGTCTTGCCGAGAAGCATAGATTTAAGACGCGCATAGATGTTACGATCCAAGATCGCCATCTCATCATCGCGGTCACGTGCGAGGCGTTCAACCTCTTCACGCTCAACTTGCAATGAACGCTCGTCTTTTTCAACGCCGTGACGGTTAAAGACACGCACTTCAACGATCGTACCATAATCACCAGGCTTCACGCGAAGAGAGGTATCCCGAACATCAGATGCTTTTTCACCAAAGATCGCACGAAGAAGTTTTTCTTCTGGCGTCATTGGGCTTTCACCCTTTGGCGTGATCTTACCAACGAGAATATCACCAGGCTCAACATGCGCACCGATATAAACGATACCCGCTTCATCCAAGTTGCGAAGCGCTTCTTCGCCCACGTTTGGAATATCGCGTGTGATTTCTTCAGGCCCAAGCTTCGTGTCACGAGCGGCAACTTCGAATTCTTCAATATGAACAGATGTAAACACATCATCACGTGCGATACGCTCTGAAATCAAGATCGAGTCTTCGTAGTTATAACCGTTCCAAGGCATAAACGCGACAACCACGTTTTTACCAAGTGCAAGCTCGCCCATATCAGTTGAAGGACCATCAGCAATAACTTCGCCCTTACCAACAGTTTGACCTACATCAACAAGCGGACGCTGGTTGATACAAGTGTTTTGGTTCGAACGCTGGAATTTACGCAAACGGTAGATATCTACGCCTGGATCACCTGGCGCAAGATCTGCTGTTGCACGCACCACGATACGTGTCGCATCGACTTGGTCGATAACGCCCGCGCGTTTCGCTTGGATCGCCGCACCAGAATCGACGGCCACTTTGCCTTCCATACCAGTACCCACCAAAGGCGCTTCAGCGCGCAAGAGTGGCACAGCCTGACGTTGCATGTTTGAACCCATCAAAGCGCGGTTCGCATCGTCATTTTCAAGGTAAGGAATAAGAGCTGCCGCAACAGATACGAGCTGTTTTGGCGAAACGTCGATCAAATCAACATTTGCAGGCGGGTTCAAAGCATGTTCACCAGATTGACGCGTCGAAACGAAATCATTCGTAAAGCGCCCTTCTTCATCCAATGAAGCGTTTGCCTGAGCCACTGTATGACGCATCTCTTCTGTCGCAGAGAGATAGACAACATCATCCGTAACCTGACCCTCATTTACCTTGCGGTATGGTGTCTCGATGAAGCCGTATTTATTCACACGCGCAAATGTTGCGAGCGAGTTGATCAAACCAATGTTTGGACCTTCCGGCGTCTCAATCGGGCACATGCGGCCATAATGCGTAATATGAACGTCGCGCACTTCAAAGCCTGCGCGCTCACGTGTCAGACCACCTGGCCCAAGCGCTGAAAGACGACGCTTATGCGTGACTTCAGAAAGGGGGTTCGTTTGGTCCATAAACTGTGAAAGCTGTGAAGAGCCGAAGAATTCACGCACAGCTGCCGCAGCAGGCTTTGCGTTGATCAAATCTTGTGGCATCACAGTATCGATTTCCGCAGAAGTCATACGCTCTTTGATCGCACGCTCCATACGCAAGAGACCAACGCGATATTGGTTCTCCATCAATTCACCAACAGAACGCACACGACGGTTACCAAGGTGATCGATATCGTCGATATCGCCCTTACCATCACGAAGTTCAACAAGTGCTTTCACACAAGCAATGATGTCTTCACGGCGCAATGTGCGAACAGTATCCTCAGCGTCAAGATCAAGACGCATGTTCATCTTCACACGACCAACCGCAGAAAGATCATAGCGCTCAGAATCGAAGAAGAGGCTATCGAACAAGGCAGAAGCTGCTTCAACGGTCGGCGGCTCACCTGGGCGCATCACACGGTAGATATCCATGAGCGCCGTCTCGCGGTTCATGTTCTTATCTGCTGCCATTGTGTTGCGGATATATGGGCCAACGTTGATGTTATCGATATCCAAAACAGGAATTGTTGTAATACCTGCATCGAGAAGGTCTTTCAAAGAACCTCCGATAACGTCGCCATCTTTATCTAGCTCAAGCGTGATTTCATCACCAGCTTCAACATAGATCGCACCATTTTCTTCGTTGATGATATCTTTCGCAACGAATTTACCAACGATTGAATCATATGGCGCCAAGATATTTGGAACATCACCGCCTTCAAGAAGCTTCTTAACAGCGCGCGGTGTCATCTTGTCGCCAGCTTTACAAATGACTTCGCCTGTTTCAGCGTTGATCAAATCATAAACTGGGCGTGTGCCACGTACACGCTCAGGGAAAAACTTAGTCACCCAACCTTTGTTTTTCTCAAGTGTGTAATCAACTGTGTCATAATAATGATCACAAATGCCCTCTTGATCGAGACCAAGAGCATAAAGAAGCGTTGTAACTGGAAGTTTACGACGACGGTCGATACGAGAATAGACAACGTCTTTCGCATCAAATTCAAAATCAAGCCATGAACCACGGTAAGGAATAATACGGCAGGCGAACAATAGTTTACCTGATGAATGCGACTTGCCTTTATCGTGATCAAAGAACACACCAGGCGAACGGTGCATCTGAGAAACGATCACACGCTCAGTACCATTAACAACGAATGTACCATTCGGAGTCATCAATGGCATATCACCCATAAAGACATCTTGTTCTTTAATATCTTTAACAGATTTTGCGCCTGTATCTTCATCCACATCAAATACGATCAAACGAAGTGTCACCTTAAGCGGCGCTGAATACGTCATATCGCGCTGCTGGCACTCTTCAACATCGTATTTAGGAGCTTCAAGTTCGTATTTTACGAATTCAAGAACTGCAATCTCGTTAAAATCCTTAATCGGAAATACGGATTGAAAAACGCCCATGATGCCTTCACTGTCAAGTGGCTGCGGCTGGTCGCCAGATTTCAAGAATAAATCGTAAGAAGATTTTTGAACCTCAATGAGGTTCGGCATTTCAAGCACTTCACGAATATTGCCGAAATACTTGCGGAGCCTTTTTTGGCCAAGGTAGGTAGATGCCATTGCCCGTCTTCACCTTTCATGTTTTTTCGAGAGCCTCATACACCGTTGGGTGCCAGCGATGAGCTCGTACGAAATATAGCTTAGTTCGATCTATTCCTGCCCCTCTGCCCAAAGAGAAGCGCCCGATCTTTGAACCTCACCTTGAAAAAATCTCTGAGTAGAAACCTTATCAAGATAAGCTCTTATTTTATCTGTTTATTGAAGCAATACTGCGCAATTCCAACAAATATGACCTTAAGACAGACATAGCTGGAACGAAAAAATCGCTCCAGCTAAATATTTTTTTACCCTAAATGGGCAAAGCAGAATTATGCCAACTCGATAGTTGCGCCAGCTGCTTCAAGCTTAGACTTAACGTCTTCAGCTTCATCTTTAGAAACGCCTTCTTTGATTTTGCCGCCAGCTTCAACAAGTGTTTTAGCTTCTTTGAGGCCAAGACCAGTGATGCCACGTACTTCTTTGATGACGTTGATTTTAGAAGCGCCAGCGTCTTTGAGAACGACGTCAAATTCTGTCTTCTCTTCAGCTGCTGCACCGCCTTCAGCTGGGCCTGCAACCATTACGGCGCCGCCTGCTGCTGGCTCAATGCCATACTCTTCTTTAAGGATTTCTTTTAGCTCTTGAGCTTCAAGAAGTGTGAGACCTACGATCTCTTCTGCAAGTTTTTTTAGATCAGCCATTTTACTGTTCCATTCCAATATTGATGTGTTCCAACGAGGCTACATTATGCGGCCCACGCAGATTCAGATTGCTTATGCGGCAGCCTTGTCTTCGATAGTTGACAGGATACCTGCGATGTTTGAAGCCGGAGCGCCAATTGCGCCGGCGATGTTGGATGCAGGTGCACCGATGCAGCTTGCGATTTGAGCGAGTAGCTCGTCGCGAGATGGCATCTTAGACACACGGATCACACCGTCAGCATTTAGACCTTCACCGCCCATAGCACCGCCGAGAATTTCAAGCTTTGAATTCTCTTTAGTGAAGTCGACGACCGCTCTTGCCGCAGCAACAGGATCCTCAGAATAAGCGAAGACAGTCATCCCAGTTAGAAGATCAGCAACCGATTCACTCGGCGTTCCTTCTAGGGCGATTTTGGCAAGCCGGTTCTTGGCAACGCGAACTGCGCCATCTACATCACGAAGTCTCGCGCGTAGATCTTGCATTTCAGCAACCGTAAGACCTGCGTAGTGTGCTACCACAACCACGCCAGAGCTTTGAAAAATTTGACCGAGTTCCTCGACCACCTTTTCTTTTTGTGCTCTATCCACAGTATTTCTCCAAGTATGGAAGGGTTTCCCCTTCCGGCTCATTTCCGCCGAACTAAATCATTAGCCCGACACGAAGTCCTTACGGGGCAGCGCCAAAGTCACCCGAGGAATACCTCGAAAACTTGTCTCTTTCCCGTCTCAAGCAGGAATTATGCATAATGCACCCACTATCTCGGACGAAACGCAAAACAGCGCACAAAGAATCGCACGCTGGTTCACAAGGTCTACATAGAATGATAAAGTCTTCATGGCAAGTCCACTTATTGAAATTATATGAATTTGCACACTCACCAAAATGATCGCCGCTCAGGGCAAGAGCCTTTTAGAAAAACTTTAGGCACAAATAAACGCTCTTTATTGGATGCGCTGGTACGCTTTCAAATTACAGTCAGGGCGACTAAACTTAAACGGCACCTCAGAATTCGAAAAATAATTCACAGATACGCCAAACGACTTAATAGCTCGCGTTTCTTCAGTATCTCCCTCCTCAGGCCCCTCTTTCCTCTCAAATTTGTATACTGGAGGATCTGCAGAAAACACAAACTCACTTTCAAATACCTCCCCGTACATCGTCTCATACCGCAAAACTCCTGCCACAAAGAGCCGTTTACCTTTTCTCTCCCGATACAACCCCTCTCCAAATTCACCATCCGCAGGCCACGCACGAACACTCCATTCGCTTTGCGAGCCTAGCGCCATGTATCGCATAAACTTTATTTCTTTATCACCTCGAACCTCTGCGAAAAACTTTTCTACCGAATCTAACTTGCTGCCCCTGTCTAGCTTAAAATATTTCCACTTCACCTCAAACCATCTCGCTGGCGTCATACCAGTGTTTTTAACGTAAATTAGCGGTGAAAACTCCCTCCCTGTTACATCCCCCCAATATCCTTCAACCTTCTCAATATGCAAATAAGCCCTTGATTGATGTTGCCCTACTTCGCGCGTGACAGCTACAGCCTTTTGCGCAGTTTCGTTAGCCTCCCTTGTTCGCTTTAAAGTTAACCATAATAACAATGCACCCACCACTCCTAAAACTACGGAAGCGAGAATACCGCATCTCGTCCACAGCTCAATACCTTGTGTTGCTTCTTTAATTGCATCTTGTATTTGAAGACCCCTTTCTTCAAAATCCAAACGACGCTCATCCTGAAGTGCGTGCCCACTTACATCAGGCTGCCCCTCAACAATCACAATAGGAAATAGCAAAGGCACTTCGGAGAACTCCAATATTGGAACAGGATTTGCATCACCCTCTTCTTCCAACACTTCACCTTGCGCTAATGAAGGCTTCGCAATACCTGAATAGATCAAAACCGCAAAAAGAAACCAACACACAAACCTAGTGAAAAATAGCATATACAACCCCTTACATGATAAAATGCGACACTAGATTACTAATGAATGTTTCGCAAAGACACATAAACACCTTCGATCGACCATTTCAGATGCAAAAAAGCGCCCCGAAGAGCGCTTTTCTAAATCAGTTTCCTAATGATCGCTTAATTGCTGATCTTAGTTGCCAGTCGCGTTTGCGATTTCAAGCGTTACGCTTGGGCCCATTGTAGAAGAAAGAACGATCTTCTGAATGTATGCGCCTTTTGCGCCAGCAGGCTTTGCTTTAAGAACTGCTGCAACAAATGCGCGTACGTTTTCAACAAGCTTTGCTTCATCAAATGATGCTTTACCAACACCAGCATGCACAACGCCGCCTTTTTCAGCTTTAAACTGAACTTCGCCGCCTTTTGCCGCTTCAACAGCTGCTTTAACATCCATAGTCACTGTGCCAACTTTAGGGTTTGGCATCAAGTTACGTGGGCCAAGCACCTTACCAAGACGACCCACAACAGGCATCATGTCTGGCGTCGCAATACAACGATCAAATTCGATTGTACCGCCTTGGATTGTTTCCATAAGGTCTTCAGCGCCAACAATATCTGCGCCAGCCGCTTGAGCTTCTTCAGCTTTTGGGCCACGTGCGAAAACCGCAACGCGCATTGTTTTACCAGTACCATTTGGAAGACCGATAACACCGCGCACCATTTGGTCCGCATGGCGTGTATCAACACCAAGGTTCATTGCGATTTCGATTGTTTCGTCGAATTTTGCAACAGCATTTGATTTAACAAGAGCAATTGCTTCTTCAACAGTAACAAGTGACTTGCCTGCGAAAGCTGCGCGCGCCGCAGTTGTGCGTTTACCGAGCTTCGCCATTATTTCACCTCAATGCCCATAGAACGTGCAGAACCGAGGATAATTTGCATTGCTGCCTCGATGTCGTTTGCGTTCAAGTCTTTCATCTTCGCTTCTGCGATCTCTTTTACCTGAGCGGCAGTTACTGTACCAACAGTCTCACGCCCTGGAAGTGTCGCACCTGATTTAAGCTTAGCCGCTTTTTTCAAGAAGTAAGATGCAGGTGGTGTTTTTACATCGATTGAGAACGACTTATCTTGGTAATATGTAATCACAGTTGGGCAAGGCGCACCTGGCTCCAATTCCTGTGTTTTCGCGTTAAACGCTTTACAGAATTCCATAATATTTAGACCACGCTGACCAAGCGCCGGACCCACTGGTGGGGACGGGTTCGCTTTGCCTGCTGGCACTTGCAGCTTCATAGTACCTGCTAGTTTCTTAGCCATTGGCTTTTCCTTTCCAACCTTCAAATGAGACGCGTCTCATAGAAGAACCTTGTTGTGTGGTGTGACCTCATCTCGCGAGATGAATATCTACCACAGCTTATCAACGCGCGACTCACAACAAGCCGAACGCACAGCCGCCAATTATCCCTATTTATCTCCTGTGACAAGATCAAAATACATTAAATCTTTGCACGCAGAACATCCGCGCTCCTTTAAAGAGGTCCATCAGAAGATATCCAGCCCAACCACCGCTTACTACCGCGACGGACAAGCATCCATATAGAGAATTTTAACCGCATGTATGCTTTACATTATTTTATACGTATGGTTTTAGACTGCTTATTCACAGTGCAAGCGCCACTTTGCTTCACAAAACAACCTTATCTCGAGACTTTATAAGGGCAAGACGATGACAAAAATCACCATCCTTGATGGCGGATTAAGCCGTGAGTTGACTAAGTTTGGCGCAGAACTCAAGCAGCCTGAATGGTCCGCAGGCGCCCTTTTGGATAATCCAGACACTGTTACGCAAGCACATACAGCCTTTTTCGAGGCTGGTTGTGAAATTGCGACGACAAACAGCTACGCCCTTGTCCCCTTCCACCTCGGGCAAGAATGCTTTGAGAACAAAGGCTTTGAGCTTGCAGAACTATCCGGCAAACTCGCGCGCAAAGCGGCGCTACAATCACAAACATCAAGCAGCCCACTGCAAGTCGCTGGTTCATTGCCGCCCGCTTGTGGATCCTATGTGCCTGAAAAATTTGATGCCCTTGCCGCCAAGGAAATTCTCGCCACTCTAGTTGATGCGCTCGAACCGCATTGTGATCTATGGCTTGCAGAAACGATGAGCAGCCTTGAAGAAGCGCGCGTTACAACACAAGCCGCACAAGCCTCATCAAAGCCGTTTTGGCTTTCTTATAGCCTGCACGACGATGATCCGAGCCAATCTCCAAAGTTACGTTCAGGTGAAAGCCTCAAAGACGCCATCGAACTTGCTGTTGATCTCAAAGTCGATGCGATCTTATTCAATTGCTCTATGCCAGAGGTGATGGAGCAGGCTGTCCTCGAGACCAAAGAACAACTGAGCTTGCTTGGCTATGACATTCCAATCGGCGTCTATGCCAATGGTTTCGTTGCCCGTGGAAATGATGGCGCGGCAAATGAGGTCGTCTCTGCTATTCGCGACGATCTGACGCCGCGCAAACACCTCGAATATGTCGAACGCTGGATCAACGCAGGCGCCACGATTATTGGCGGATGTTGTGGCGTTGGATCAGAGCATATGCAGGTGATAAGTCAATTTGTTGAGCACGAGCGATAAGGACAGACCGCAAATAACATTTGTAGGCACTCTCTGAAAACTCATTGCATTATGCGCAAACGGTACTTCATATCCTTGCCAGATATAGTTTACACCTCTAAATAGCAGCAAATTCTACAACATTTTTTAGCAGGTTATAATTCATATGCGCTCAGCATTTAAAGCCCTCAGGCATTCCATCGCAGCGCTCGCACTTGTCGCCAGCACCATTAAGCCGGCCCATTCAGCGGACCCAGAAAATGCAGATTTAGTTTTTATTCACGGATATGGGGGCAGCAATTGTTCGTGGAATGCGATAGCCGCAGGGGCTCAGGAATTTGCAACGCCTGAATATATTGAATTAGTAGGATTTGGATCCAACTCACCGCATAAAGATTTTGATTTTTCTGTCGAAAGTCAGGCTCAGCATCTTGCGGAAACACTGAAACGTCGCGGGCTTGAGGACGCAACTCTCGTCGCACATTCATTTGGTGCGGCAACTTTGCTTGCCGCCATGTTAAACTATGACGTCCATCCAAAGCGTGTGGTATTTGTTGATCCCCTCGCCTATCCACAAGATCTTCCGTTCTTCCTTAAGGCACAAACGATACCAATCATATCGCCTCTCATATCACAAATAGCATCCCCTGCACATCAAGTGGACATCGCTCTCAAAGCTGTCTTTTTTGATATCAATAAAGTCGATCAACCCATTCGAGACTGCTATATTGCTGAGTTTGATATCCCATTCCATCGCACTGCATTGAGGCAAACCGCCCTCCAGCTCGCATCCTTTGATGCTGAAGCATATGTAAAAAGATATAATGAGCTTTCAACTGAATTTCACATCATCTGGGGCTCTGAGGACCCTTTGATATCGGCTAAAAATATGCCGCAGTTATCACGTGATCTACGCGCTAAAACGGCAACATCCATTGCAAATTGCGGTCATGCTCCCCATGAGGAATGCCCTGCCAAGTTTCTTGACGCGATGAACAATATTCTAGACGCCGAATAAGAGCATAGCGCGCCAGATACGCGCCTAGAACGAAAGCTCAGCGTCTGAAGAGGGCGATGATTTAAACCCCCAAATCCTTTGGCGGTTCAATCCCATTTGCACGGCAGCAGGCTGTGATTGTATTGGCTAGCAGACAAGCAATGGTCATCGGGCCGACGCCGCCTGGCACTGGGGTGATCGCACCCGCGATCTTTTCAGCGGAGGCGTAATCCACATCTCCCACCAATCTGTTTTTCACAGTGCCATCTGCATTTTGCACTTCAATGCGGTTGATCCCTACATCAATAACTGTCGCGCCCTTTTTCAGCCAATCCCCTTGGATCATCTCAGGCCGCCCAACTGCAGCGACGACAATATCAGCGCGGCCGATGACGTCCGGCAAATCTTTTGTGCGCGAATGCGCGATCGTCACGGTGCAGCTCTCATTGAGCAAAAGCTGTGCCATTGGCTTGCCGACAATATTTGAACGCCCAATAACAACAGCATTCAGCCCCGAAAGATCGCCATGATGATCCCGCAGCATCAACAAGCATCCTAAAGGCGTGCAAGGGACCATAGATTTTTGCGAGGTATTCAAACGCCCCACATTGGAAATATGAAACCCATCAACATCTTTAGCAGGCGCAATCGCATTAATGACCGCCGTTTCATTCATGTGCTTTGGCAAGGGCAGCTGCACTAAAATGCCGTGAACCGCCGCATCATTATTCAAACGATCGATAAGAGAGAGCAGGTCCGCCTCACTGGTCTGTTCATCAAGCTTATGCTCATATGAATTCATCCCAGCTTCAATCGTCTGCTTGCCTTTTGAGCGCACATAGACTTGAGAGGCTGGATCTTCGCCTACCAGCACGACTGCCAAACCAGGGGTAATCCCCTGCTCGCTTTTGAGCTTTGTCACTTCATCGGCGACACGCTCACGCACGCGTCCAGCAAATAATTTCCCATCCAAACGCGTTGCAGTCATCTGCTTTCCTTTACATCTCTTACGATTAAGTGCTTGCCTTGCGATCTGGCTCTGCTGCTGTTGAGCCCATCGCTTTTTCTTCTCGAGCAATCATCTCATCAATCATCATTGCCCACATGCGGCGCGCCAGCTCTGGATCAAATCCAGTTTTTTGTGCAACTTGGGCCACATTATTGATCACCTCGTCAACCCGCGCTTCAATGCGCGCCGGCAAACCAGCAGCCGGCTTAATCTGAGCGGCACGATCAATATACGACTGCCGCTTTGCCAAAGCGGTAATAATCTCACGATCAAGCGCATCGATCTGAATACGCAAATCGTTCATATTGTGGATGTCGTTTGGTGACTTAAGGGTCATCAAAACTCCTTTGAAGAGACGGCTACGTTAAACTTGTGACATACATAAAAATCACGAAGATGCTTTATCATGTCATTGCAGATTGGGGAAGGCTGTAAAATACGCTTATATGCTACTCTTTAATTTTAAAGGGATGAAACCAACCCTTACAATTATTGACAATGCAGATCGGCCTATTAGGTTCAAACCTTTAAACACCAAAGAAGCCTAACATAAAATGACAATCATCTCCCTTGTGATCATTTCATCACTCCTGCATTCCACATGGCATAGCTTAGTCAAAATTTCAGACAACAAGCTTGTCACCTATGCTATCATTAACGTTTTTGCGGGCATACTGGCTGGTTTCTATCTTATTTATGACGGGGAGATTGCGCGAGAATCCTTCTCCATACTGATCGCTTCCATCATACTGCACCTCATTTACAAAGCCGTCCTGATCAAAGCTTATGAAGCAAAAGATTTTAGCATCGTTTTCCCGATCTCTCGGGGAGCTGCGCCATTATTTATTGTGTTTATCACCGCTCTTTTTCTTGCTGAAGATGTCGGCTCGATTAAACTTGTTGTTATTTTCGCGATCGGAATGCTTATCTGCTTACTTGCCGCACCTTCGCTCATAAAGGGCGAGATTAGCTCTCGAAACATCATGTTCGCCGTTCTCACAGGGCTCGTCACGGCTTGTTATAGCATCATAGACGGCTATGGCGGACGCATCTCAGGCAACCCGATTGCATTCATTTGTTGGATGTATGTTTTTGATGCAACAGTTTTTCCAGCCTATGCCTCTATTAAACATAAGAATGAGATGCTTTCACTCATTCAAAAACACTTCTTAAAAGCTTTTATTGCAGCATTTTTATCTGTCGTCTCATATGCCATCGTCGTTTTTGCGATGTCGCGCATGCCTATTTCTGAGGTTGCGGCTATTCGTGAAATCAACATCGTGTTTGCCGCTATTATTTCATATTTCTTTCTAAAAGAACGCGTCACGCTTTATAAGTTCTTAATCATCGTCTTGATCACATTATGCGTCTCGTTTTTATCTTATTACCGCTAGGAAGATCGGCGCTCGATTGATGATCTACTCTTAAGGAAACCGATCATAGCAATCCGTAACGCATAAAAAAAGCCGCACCAAATAGGTGCGGCTTTCATTTTTCTAAAGAGGCGTAACTTACTCAGGCTTATCTTCATCTTTGTCAGATGAAGTTTCCTTTTCACTTTGCTCGGCAGCCTCAGGCTCAGCCTTCGCTTTTGCCCGTGTCTTAGGAATAGCCGTCACAGAAGAAACCGTCTCTTCTTCAGCTTCCTCAGCATCCAAAGACTCGCCTTTCATGACTTTATCAATTTCTTCGCCCGTAAGAGTCTCGTATTCAAGCAGGCCTTGCGCAAGGCGTTCCCATTCCACTTTACGTTCAGTAAGAATTTGCAATGCGCGTTCGAGGCCTTCATCAACAAGGCGCTTCACTTCAGATTCAATCAACTCTTTCGTCTGAGCTGAAACGGAGAAACCCGCTGTATTGCCGCTATATCCAGAATGCGCTTCCGCATAATCAATATTGCCGACTTTATCAGACATCCCCCAGCGCAGCACCATTGCGCGCGCGCTTGCAGATGCTTGCTGGATATCACCGCCAGCACCATTGGAAACCGCATCTTCACCGTATTTGATCAGCTCAGCCGCTTTCCCGCCCATCGTCATGGCGATTTTTTGTTCGAGCTCATCTTTGAGCGTCAATACACGGTCTGTATCTGGCAAGGAAACAACCATACCTTCTGCAAAACCACGGGCAATAATTGTCGCCTTATACACTGGATCACATTTTGGAAGCGAAAGACCAACAACAGCATGCCCTGCTTCATGATACGCAACGCGTTCGATGAGCTCTTGCGCACGTACTTTCGAGCGGCGTTCAGCCCCCATGATGATCTTATCACGTGCGTTATTAAAGTCTTCCATCATGACTTGGCGACGCCCCGTGCGCGCCGCATTGAGGGCGGCTTCATTCACAAGGTTTGCAAGTTCGGCACCTGAAAATCCAGGTGTGCCTCGCGCGATGATGCGCAGATCAACATTCGGACCAAGCGGGACTTTTCTTGAATGCACACCAAGAATTTTCTCACGGCCTTTAATATCAGGATTTGGCACTGTCACCTGACGGTCAAATCGGCCTGGGCGCAGGAGAGCAGGATCGAGCACATCGCGGCGGTTTGTCGCCGCAACGATGATGATCCCTTCATTGGATTCAAAACCATCCATTTCGACAAGTAGCTGGTTCAATGTTTGCTCACGCTCATCATTGCCCCCACCATAGCCAGAGCCACGCGAACGGCCGACCGCATCAATTTCATCGATGAAGAGGATACAAGGCGCATTCTTTTTCGCTTGTTCAAACATATCGCGCACACGAGAGGCACCAACGCCTACGAACATTTCAACAAAGTCTGAACCAGAAATCGTGAAAAATGGCACACCCGCTTCGCCGGCAATCGCACGTGCGAGCAATGTTTTACCTGTCCCTGGAGGGCCCTCAAGCAATGCGCCTTTCGGAATTTTGCCCCCCAGCGCGGAATATTTTTGCGGATTACGAAGGAACTCAACAATCTCTTCAAGCTCTTCTTTCGCTTCATCAATCCCTGCAACATCATCAAAAGTGACTTTGCCTTGCTTCTCGGTCAAAAGCTTGGCGCGCGATTTTCCAAATCCCATCGCACCGCCGCCGCCTTTGCCTTGCATGCGGTTCATAAAGAAGATCCAAACCCCAACGATGAGTGCGAATGGCAAGAGAGACAGCAAGATCGAAGTCAGCGTGCTTTGCTCTTGCGGCTGCCCTTCGATATTGACGCCTTTTTCAATCAATCGCTCAATCAAGTTGGAATCATTAGGGTTGATCGTGTATAAATTATTGTTGTCGACGGAGAAGAAAACCTTCTCACCATCCACAGCAACAGATTGGATCTCCCCGCCCTCAACTCTTTCCAAGAAATCGGAATAAGGCAAACTATCAGATGACGAAGAATTGCCGCCAAACATTTGAAATACGACAAGTACCATCATCAAAAGTACAAGCCAAAAAGCGAGATTGCGTGCGTTACCCAAAGGGGATACCTCCAATTATGACCGCCCACTGAGCAGGGCGCGTAAAACTTCCGCATTTCAATGCGGTCTTGCTACATAAATAGGGATCGTAACGATAAGTTCAATGAGATAAAAGCGAAGTAAAGAAATTGCGTTCATCTTTCTGCAATTTGAGCGCCGCTTTTCCAAATTGCGCAAGAGGGGCAGCAAGCAACCTATCCCCTTCAAACAAAGCAGGGCTCGCCTTTAAACTGGCATGAGGGACCAAATATAAACGCCGATCTTCAATTTGCTTTAAACCTTTATCGCCCAAGGCACGCACATGAATATTGTCATCGCTTTGCCCATCCCAGCGCAAAATCCAGCGCCCATCCCAAAGCTCGCCAATCTGAGCTATGTGATCTTTTACAGCATTGCATTCACGAACCATGCGAACATATTCCCCCTTGGGAAGCAGACGCACACCTTGCAAGACGCCGCTCTTTTTATCCGCAATCGCATCCAATAAAATTTGCAGTTTTTGCGCGCGCGGAGAATACCTCTGCGATGAAATCCAATGCATCGCCTTAATAAGCAGCCTGCGTTGTATTTCGAACGGCGCCGCAAGAAAGGCCTCTCTCGCAATCAAAAGATCACCATATTCAAAATGAACCGAGGATTTTGCCAAATCAAGAACCGATGCATTCAATGCCTCTTTCGCATCCGCCATATTTTGCGCCACTTGCACTATGGTTCGTGAAGAAAATCCTAGCGCCTCTAAAGCACCGCGCGCTTTGCGTATCTTTATCCGGTCAAACTCTTCATTCTCATTCGAGGGATCGTCAATCCACCCTTGCTTTCGGCGGCAAAGATACTCACGCAGCTCATCACGCCCCATGCCCAACATTGGCCGTATAAAAGCGACCCCATCAACCACGCGCACAGGCGACATCCCCGCAAGCCCATCAACCCCGGCAGAGCGCCCCAAGCGCATCATAAATGTTTCAAATTGATCATCAGCAGTGTGGCCTAAAGCAACGTGTGAAATGCCATTTTCTCGCGCCCATGCGGCCATTAATTTATAGCGTGCTTTGCGCGCACAATCTTGCAGATTACCACGCCCTGAATATCCGCCCCAAAATAATATCTCATGACCTCGCCCCAAACCCTGAGCAACAGTGCCGGCAAATTCAGCCTCAGCCCTCGCTTCTGGACGCAATCCATGATCAACGCTCACCGCCTCAAGCCCATAGCCTTTATCCTCACACCAACCATCGAGCAGATGGAGCAAAGCGATGCTATCACCACCGCCCGAAATAGCCGCACCAATTTTGGTCACATTTTGGAAATTCGTTCGCACTTGTCGGCTTAAACCAAAGCACCCGCAGAGCCCTGCGTCGAATTGCGCCTCAATATTCATGAGAACATCCAAGGCAGCCTAAGAGGCGCACCCTAAACTCGAAATTTTTGAACTGGCTTTTCTGGAGTGATCTGTATCTGGAAAACGACGTTGAATTTCAAAGAGAATTTCGCACCCTTGTTGAACTTGCTGCAACGCCACAAGAGAACTTCCCAAACTCAACAAAGCATCCGGCGCGCGCGGCCCATCACGATATTCCACAAAACTGGCTAAATACGCCCGCGCCGCTTCCTTTTCATTCCCTAGTTTTTTAAGAGCTTCCCCACGGTAATAATGTGCATCGCTATTTAAAGCACCGCCTGTATAGGTCTGCGTGAAGCTCTCAAAAGCACGCGCCGAGCCGTTAAAATCACCCCCTTCAAAGAGAGCAAACGCCTTATCAAAATCACCTTGCTCCGTCAGAGCCAATTGGGATGGTACTTCAACCGAAGGATTTAATGGATTCACAAAATTATCAGTACTCGCAGAACCATCTAAAGGCTGAAGCGGAGGAAGGGCTGCGATATCGCAAGCGGCTTCCAACTCACATAAGCGGAAATTTATATCATCAAGCTCATTTGTGCCACTTTTAATGGTGCGCTCTAAACGGTGCTCTAATTCTTCTGATCTCGCGGTCAATTGCGCTAAAGCAACTTCAAGCAAATCAACGCGCTCTAATGTGGTCTGCGTCAATGCTAAAGGCAAAAGATTATCACTCGATGTCAATTCGCCTTTGAGCGTTTGAATTTCTACAGAAAGCAGCGCCGCCTGCTGACGAATATCTGCAAGAGTTTGCTCTTGTTGCGCAAAAAGAGGCAAGGCCACGAAAGAGCCACATGCAAAGACGCAAGCTTTTAAAAACTTATTCAACATATAAACTCACTCCTTTACATAACTTCCAGAACAACAAATGCCGCGCTACAGCCGCCCATTAACAAGGTCTGCGCTTAGAGATTAGCAGATGAAAACGCATCTGAGGAAACAATTGTCACACCACGGCGGTTTTGCGCATAGCAGCTTTCCGAAGAACATACTGCAACAGGGCGCTCTTTGCCAAAGGGAATAGTCTTGATGCGTTGAGGCTCAACACCTTGAGAAATCAAAAACGTTTGAACCGCCGCCGCTCTTCGTGAAGACAAAGCGAAGTTATACTCTCGCGTGCCTTGCTCATCGGCATGCCCTTCAATCACCGCCGCATAAGACGGATTTTTTGCAAGCCACTGCGCCTGCTGCGCTAAGACACCGCGCGCCTCATCGCTCAAAGTGGATTGATCGACCGCGAAGAAAATTCGATCACCAATCGTTTGATTGAAATAAGCAGGAGACTGTGGATCAGAAGCAGATCCTGCAACAACGCCGCCGGCACCTGAGCCTGCGCCATTCGCACCATCTCTATCAAAAGCTGAGCCAAACCCGCCAGGTTGCGTACAGGCACTTACCATTCCCATTGCAATAATAAGGGCCATTGCTTTCGCGTTGTTTTTTGTTCGTTTCATCTTCATTTCCTCCTGTTTGGAAGCTTTTAACATTTGCCTGCGTTTTGCACGCTTACGCCATTTGAAATGTTTGTGATATATTTACAAGCTATTTCAACAAAGGCGACCATGCAGGATCGGATGCGCCGTCGCGCAATGGAACGCGCTTAAGGTTTCGGCCCGTTATATCCACTGAATATAAAGCACTCTCACCATTGGAACCTTGAGTTTCACGCGTGAACATAACAACGCGCCCATTGGGAGACCACGTTGGACCTTCATCCAAGAAAGACGCCGTCAACAATCGCTCTTCAGAACCATCGGTGCGCATGACGCCAATATGAAAGCGGCCATTCGCTTGCTTCGTAAACGCAATAAGATCCCCCCTCGGAGACCAAACAGGCGTGCCATATCGCCCCTGCCCGAAAGAAATCCTTTGGGCGGCACCGCCGCTTGCATTCATGATATAAAGTTGTTGTGTCCCTGAACGATCAGATTCAAACACAATTTTAGATCCATCGGGAGAATAGCTTGGCGCTGTTTCAATGGCCGGCGTTGATGTTAGGCGTTTTGACTGTCCCGAAGCAATATCCATTTGATAAAGATCCGTATTCGCGCCTGTCGTCAAAGAATAGAGCACAGATTTTCCATTGGGCGAAAAGCGTGGAGCAAAGGTCACGGCCCCCGCAGGCACAGGCAAGCGTGAGCGCGTCACAGAGCCGACGTTGAGCATTGTTATCTGAGGAACGCCCGTCTCATATGAGGTATAAAGCACCCGCTCTCCCGTTGGAGAGAAGCGCGGCGCAAAGACGATATGGTTGTCATCTGTAAGATATTGCACATTTGCGCCATCGTAATCCATGATCGCAAGGCGTTTCTTGCGGTCATTCTTAGGCCCAGTTTGGCTTACGAACACAACGCGGCTATCAAAATAGCCCCCCTCGCCCGTCAAACGAATATAAGCCTGATCCGCAACTTTATGCGCTATTCGGCGCCAATTTTTATCTGTGCCACCAAATTGCAATCCCTGACCAAGCTGAGCGCCAGCGAAGACGTCAAAACTTCTGAATTTAACACTCACATTGCCCGCAGAATCGACTGCAACGGCACCTGTTAGCAGCATTTGCGCATTGATTGCCTTCCAATCACTATATTGAACGGGTGAATCAAAACTCGTAATTTTGGAAATATATGCCGATGATGGGATGGCTCGAAAAAGCCCTGTGCCAACCAAATCATCTAAAATAACCTGCGAAATTTGACGCGCCAATTTTTCAGCTTGCGGCGTTTGTGCAATAAATTCCGGAAGGGCAATTGGCACAGGCTCAATGACACCTTGCGTGATATCAATGCGGAGCGGTCCTGACGTTTGAGAAAACATGGGCGTTATGGAGACAATCATAATCGCAACCGCTTGTATAATAACTTTTAAATATCTCACCTGGACCTCATATTCTCTGGATCAAAACTAAGCTCTAACTCGCGCCATTGCGCATATTTTTCAGCTGGCAATGGAAAGCCTCTCGCACCGCAGCGAATAATCGCACTACGCGCCACTTCGAAAGCCAACCTCGCGCTTGCATCTGTGCCACCTTGATGACCCAACAAAGAAATAGATGCAACATCTGGGGTGCCATCTTCATTCATTGTGACGCCCACTGTGACAATCGTGCGCATCGCCTCTGAAGACATCCGCCCAACACTCCAGCACTGGCGCAAAGCCACACGCACGCCTTCGCGCTCACCGCTGGTAATTGGCGCCCCTATGGGCGCACTCTCCGCCCCACTTAAATCAGAGGCCGCCTGCGCCAATAAATCAGCTGCCGCCAAAGCTAAAGCATCTGCCGCCACTTCAGAAATATCGACCTGCGCGTCTTTAATATCTTGAATATCTTCTTCAATATTTTGCGCTTCGCGAATAGGAGGAGCTGGTTTCACACGTGGCCTTGGCGAGGTTGATATGCCGGCAGGCTGGATAACTTCGGGAATAATTTCAGTAGTCGATTCTTCTAAGCGTGTTGTTTGCTCAACGGCTTCTTCCACAATATTCTCAGAAACTTGCTCACTTGTAGCTTGCTCTTGCACGAGATCTGGACGCTCAGTTGGCTCAGGCTGTTCATTTATCACAACACGATCCGAAATCCTTGGAATTGGCCTCGGCGCTGGGGGCCTATTCGGGACGTCAGGCAAACCCGCACCAACATCTTCAAGTACGGGCTCAGGCGAGGGGATTGGAGGCCGCGACACGGGAGGCTGCACCCGCGGCGGATCAGCAGAAAGGGGGGCGCTATCGGAGACAACCGGCCTTAAATTTGGCGCCTGCTCTGATAATGTCGGGGCGACTGGCTCTTGCGTAAGCGCCGCAAATTGAGCTTCTGTCATAAGGGATACTTCTTGAACTGAAATCGGCGCATCGCGTTCAGGCGTTGAGAACACTTCGCCCAACATAGCATACCCTATGAGAGCCCCATGCCCGACACCAGAGATGATTTGCCCTATTGAGAGTTTCATCAGAACGCGCCTATCCGTCTGATCCATCAAAACTTGGGCCACCTTGCTCGGTCACAAAGTTTATCTTATTGAAACCGCCCGCATTTAAAGCGCCCATAAGCTGCGCAACACGCTCATAAGGCACAGAGCCATCCGCACGCAGATATATTTGATTATCTGTCCTCTGAGCCGCAATCGCCCGCAAGCTCGAAATAATATTTTCAACAGGCTCTTCATTTGACATCAGTAAAACTTGGCCATCGGCTTTCAAAGTCACTGTCAGAGGTTCGTCTTGCTGCTCATTTTGCGGCAAAGCAGCGGCAGCAGTTTCAGGCAGTTCAACCGAGACACCTGATTGAACCAAAGGCGCTGCAACCATAAATATAATCAGAAGAACCAACATCACATCCACAAAAGGCGTGACATTGATTTCACTCATCGCCGCAGCCTGCCGGCGCGAACGCCTGCGTCTCGTTTGCTTGCCTGTCGATTGTGTTGTGCCCGCCCCCATCGATCATCCATCCAATTCGCGCGATAGAAGCGTATGAAACTCATCTGCAAAGGCTTCATAGCCTCCCAAAATCCGCTCACTGTCAGCATTCAGCTTATTGAAGAAAACAACCGCAGGGATGGCCGCCAATAGCCCTAAAGCTGTCGCTAGAAGCGCTTCCGCGATACCTGGCGCCACAACGGCTAAGTTCGTCGATTGCGCAAGTGCAATATCTTCAAAGGCCGTCTTAATGCCCCAAACGGTACCAAAAAGGCCAATAAAGGGGGCAGTGGAACCAACTGTAGCAAGAAAAGACAGACCAGATGTCATCTTCTCCGCTTCCTTGGCAATTGCCACATCCATTGAGCGATCAATCCGCGCTTGTGCACCAGCAATTAGGGCGCCATCTTCTTTATGAGAGCGGCGCCATTCGCCCATACCCGCGCAAAAAATTTCTTCTGGCGCTGTCAAAGCTCTATCTTGCAAGGCATCATAAAGCTCATCAAGCGGCTCGCCAGACCAAAAGGCCTGATCAAAACTCTGGGCTTGGAGGCGCGATTTTCTAATTGTAATCGCTTTTTGTATAATAATCGACCACGACCAAAAAGACGCGATGATTAGCATAATCATCACAATTTTGACTGTGAATGTTGCGCGCATGAACAGCGCGAGCAATGAGAAATCAATCTCATGTGCCATAGCTATTGTATGTTGGTCCATTGAACCTGCTCTTTATTAATACGCAAAGATAGCAAGGCCACTTTGCTTTTGCCTATAGCCCTTCTTTGAGAGCTTTCTTAATAGAAATATCCTTAAACCATTTTATTGCAGAAATCTACGCACAAATAAAAGGGCTGTTTACTAATGTAAATTTCGGCGAATTATTGCTGGAAGGCGTGCTGGCGCGCCAGTCTCCGTCAAGGTTACGATCGTTACCAAAGCTTCAAAAAGGACTTCCTCGCCACGTTTGACAAGTTGCTTTAAAATCAAACGCGCGCCTGTTTGTGCTTCAAGCAAGGTTTCGACAATCAATTCATCATCAAACTTTGCTGGCATATTATAATCTGCCTCAACGCGCTTGACGGCAAAAACCAAGCCCTCTTCCTCTAAGAGCTTCCCTTGATCAACACCAATAGCGCGCACCCATTCTGTGCGCGCGCGCTCGATGAATTTGAGATAATTCGCGTAATAGACGATTCCAGCTAAATCTGTGTCTTCATAATACACGCGGACAGAAAATTTATGCATTTTTCGAACCTTTTCTAACATTGGCGTCACGACCGATATAAAAATCGAACATTGTACAAACGCAATATAAATTTCAATTATTTACTGAATTCGATAGCGATACTTGCACAAATCGAACATTGTCGAGAGAATATGCAGGCCCCTATTGCGCAATGAGGCGCGCGTATAATCGCAAAGAATGTGCACTATCACGATCAGCGACAGGTAATAAGGGATTATAAGCAGCCCGCAAAAGATTAGCGACATCGGGACGAAGAATAGGGCCTAACTCACTTTGCGCGAGCGGACTATCTTGCGTAAATGCACAATCAGACCACAATAACATTGCCTGCGCCGCTTGAGAAAGCGCAATCACTTCCGCTGGCACTTCATCCATAGCGCCGCCCATTTTGATAAACGTGAAGCACGCTTTGATCGCGCCTTGTTCATCAAAGCGGAATGCTCGGTATTGATGCGCTTGCCGCTCCTGTAACTGCGTCACCTTATTTGAAATCTCAGGAATAATTTCTCCCAAATCTGGCACATCGAGTAATTCTTGCCAATCACTCAAGAAAAAGACCATAAAATTTGCGCCGAGCTCCGGATCCGTTTCAGAAATTGTATGCCCAGCGATTGCAACGCAAGCTTCGATTGCTCCTTTGAAAACCTGAAGTGTCTCATCTTCAACGCCAAAAACAACGGGTGCAATTGGTCGACCCCAGCGCGCAAAAACATAATCCCCATCAGCGCGTGTGAAATATTGGGCCACTTGTTCAGGTGTAATTTGTGCAACATCGCTCATGGTTTATTCCTTCAAAACTTAAACGCTTGAAAATGTCTTTTGCATCTCTAAGCCTTGCACTGCAAGCCCTTTACTGCCAATGATAGGCTATCTTAGATAGGTAATTGAGCATGCAAAAAACAATCTACATCATCAACGGTCCAAATTTAAATCTTCTTGGCAAAAGAGAGCCTGAAATTTATGGGGCGCAGACGCTGAGCGATGTAGAAAAACGATGCTTGGAAACAGCTCAATCTCATGAGATCGACATTGTGTTTGCGCAAAGCAATCACGAAGGTCAAATTGTCGAACTTATCCATGAGGCGCGTGAAAAAGCGCAAGGCATCATCATCAATCCTGCCGCTTACACACATACATCCATTGCGATTTTAGATGCGTTGCATGCCTTCGATGGCCCTGTGATTGAGCTACATATTTCACAAGTCCACAAACGTGAAACATTCCGCCATCACAGCTATGTTTCGCAACGTGCCGATGCGGTTATGGCTGGTTTTGGCACCCATGGTTATCAACTTGCCATCGAGCACATGGGCATGCTTTTAAATAAATAAGCGCCCTGCAATTCCGCAGCACAATCAATAATGCGCAGCGTTGAAAGAGGGCCTCCCCTCTTTAAATGCTATTTTGAAAGATCTACGGGGATATCCACGACCATTTCACCCGCTTTTTCAAACACCAACGTCACTGCAACATTTGCGTTCTCACCGAGAGATTCTTTGAGCCCCATCAGCATGACATGATCGCCCCCCCGTTTGAGGTCATGCGTCGCACCTGCTGGAATTAAAATACCTTCTTCCAGCTGAAACATTTGCATAATGCCATCACCTGTCATTTTATGGCTGTGAATTTCAGTCCGCGCGGCCACATCCGAGCGAGCCGCCAGCAAACGAATATCCTTTTCACTATGATTTGTAATAGAGAAAAAGGCCGCTCCGACTTTCGCTTTTGGACCTGAAGAGCGCGCATAGGGGTTGGAAATTTCAACATCGGGCTTCATATGCAGCTCACAAGCATGCGCCATGAATGGTGCAAAAATTACTCCAATAGCTACAACTGCCGATTTCAAAAACATCTCATGACCTCTAATATTGATAACCATTCAGGCAAAGCTGATAGGCGCCGCTCTTCTCGATTGCAACCCATGCTTACAGCCCTTGCAAAATCAAGCAAATTATTGCGCTTCGGCAAACCCAACAAAGCCGTAATCATGATCGAGTAGGATGACATCTTCAATGTAGCGCCCTTGCAGTTGGCCTAATTGATCCTGCCCCACAACTTGCGCTGGCACTGATACCGCCATTCGCAAAGCCGTTTGCGGATCAATGCCCACTGTAGCAATCAAGCGCCGAACGCTTTGAGCCATCGTAACATGCGCCCCCGCAAGGCTCCCCTCTGCGTTTACAAGCTTACCCTCTTCAAGATGGATGGTGCGACCATAAAGATTAAAATGATCCTCCCCCCCAACAGTCGGCATCGCATCAGAAACTAAAAACATGCGATCCGCAACAGGGCGTGCGCGAATGGCGAGGCCAACCATCTCATCCGCCACATGATGACCATCACATATAATGCCTGCATAAGCCTGAGAATTAATAGCAGCTCCAACAGCGCCTGGGGCACGGTTGAGCATAGGCGACATAGCGTTGAAGAGATGTGTCACACAATTCGCACCCGCCTCAAAACCCGCCCGCATTTGCTCAGAGGTTGCATCTGTATGCCCGAGAGAGACGATAGCGCCCAGCTGTACAATATCTTCAATTTGCTGAGGGCTTACAATTTCTGGAGCCAATGTGAGCATCACAGGCACATCAGCCGCACAGAGTTTTTCGACCGCAATCATTGTTTCTTGGTTCAATAATCTCACGTATTCGCGGCTATGCGTGCCTCTTCGAGTTGGCGAGATATGAGGCCCCTCAATGTGAACACCTATGATATTGCGGTCTGCTTCCGCTTCAATAGCCGCTTGAGCGGCACTGGCAATCACCTCATCACAATCCGTAATCACAGTAGGCATAATCGCGACAGTGCCAAACGCCCTATGCGCATTCGCAATCTGAAGCATGCCCTCTCGGCTCGGGTGTTGATTGAGCAAAACGCCTCCCCCGCCATTCACTTGCAAATCGACAAACCCAGGCGAAATTGTACCTTTCAAATATCGCCGAGGCTGCTCACTTGGGATTTCATGAGCTGGCTTTATCTCCAGCACCCGCCCATCGCCTACAGAAATTGCGTAGTCTTGAAAAAGTGTTTTTCCATCAAAGATTTGTTCTGGGCACAACCAATATACTGTCATCTAGCTCTCTCAAGGGCGCTCGTAAAAAAATATGGCTCAAGGGCCATTTGAATTTCCGCTAATAGGATGCGATCAAACTGAGTTCCAGTTAAATTTTCTGCTTTATCCAAAACCAAACGATCAAAGCCCTGCAAGAGAACGGCATCAGGCAAAGGCTTAGAAAACTGATGTCTTAAATTTGCGACAGCTTTTTGCGCCTCTTGCATTGGCCAATAATAGCGGATGCGATCAGCGAGACCAAAGTGCAATTGCGTTCTGATTTGATCGTCATCACCGCAATAATGCTTGACCCAAAAAGACGGATTTTTCTGCATTAAATCTTCCATAGCCTGAGCTAAGAAGGGAGGCTTGCGTCCAACAATGCTACTTATAAAATCCAATTGGTACAGAGCCTTGCGATAGGCAAAGCTCAAAGCGGGGCCAACCTTTTGGAAAGCGAAGCCCAATTGCGCTAAATGCGGATAAGCCGCATCTAATTGATAATCGGTGGAATGCGCCTCCAAGCACACATTTGGATAATCAGAAATGGCTTCTTTGAGCTTTGGGTCCCTATTCGGCGGCAGATGGTGGACATCCATCGCACCAAATTCAACGCCGGGCTGCACCACAAGACCCCCAATATTTTTAGCCATATCGCCAAATAATTGGATGTGCGTCTCCAAAGTGGCCCGCGCATCTTCTGGTTTTGTAGGCACGATATCATCATCTTCGCCAGCTCTTGCCCCACCTGGCGGCGGCACCTCAGTTCCGACGACAAACAATAAATCCTCTGAATGCTCTAAAGACGTTGCCGCAAGGGCCGCTGAGCGCTGTGCTGTGAGCATATCATCCAATTGCGCTGCCTCTCCCAAGCAGCCTTCCGAGCAATCAAGATGGATTTTTCCAAATCCTGCTTGCACATATTCGCGCATCATCACATGCGCTTTATCCATCGCTTCTGCGGCAGGCAAATGGCGCCAAGCTTGTGGTCCCAAATGATCGCCGCCAAAAATTATATATTCGCGCTCGAGGCGACACTCATCTGCAACATCATGTACTTTTGAGACAAAATCATGCGGGCGCATGCCTGTGTAACCACCCTCTTGGTTCACCTGATTACTCGTCGCCTCAATAACAATATGGCGCCCTTTTTCTTTTGCGAACAATAAAGAGGCACGAATAACATCCATTTGCGCCGAGCAAACAGAAGGTATGACAATCGTTTCTCCCGATTTATTTCTGCTCACGATATCGCGCAAAACGTCAGACATCACACACCTGCAAATTTCGTTTCTTGAAAAGCCGCCGCCGCGGCCCCCCGTGCACCGCTTGCATCTCCGCCTTGGGCAATTTCGATATTTGGCGTCTTCAACAAAGGCAGTTGCACTTGTGATAAATGGTGCGACAAATCTTTTGCGATCCCTGGAGATTTCGACAGCCCGCCCCCTAGAATGATAATTTCAGGATCAATCGTGAGGGTTAGAGTATGTAAGACTTCAGCCGCGAGGCGGCACCAGACGTACCAAATATGTTGTAAGCTCGGATTATCATCTCGCTCTTGCATAAAATCTTTCGCCGTTATCTCAATGCCTTTCATGGCCTTCGCAAGGCGAGACAAACCAGCGCCAGAGAGAAGTGTTTCAACACATCCATGTCGTCCGCATCCACAAGGAAGGATTGGCAAATCAAACTCTTTAACAACATGAGCGGGGAGCGCTGAGTGCCCAAATTCGCCTGAGGCATCATTTGGCCCTTCCCAAAGATGACCTTCAATAGCAACGCCGCCACCGATCCCTGTGCCAAAAATAATTGAGAGAACCGAATAGCATTCTTGGCCCGCGCCAAACATCGCTTCAGAGAGCGCGAGAGCGCGGCAATCGTTGAGGAAAGTGATATTTTGGCCTGCATGGCGCGTAATATCATCGACAAAATATCTGCCCGTCGCAGGCAAGTTCGCCGTTAAGGCTTTGCCTGAGTTTTTATCCAAAATTCCCGGCAAACCGATGCCAACAGGCAAATCAAACTCTGCGCGAGCACGCGCCCATTTCACCTGTTTGGCTAAGACATCTATCAAGTCGTCATAATTTTGTGGCGTTGCAACGCGCTGACTTTCAATAAGTTTCCAGTCTAAATCAAACAACTGCGTCTCGATTTTCGTTCCACCTAAGTCGATACCAGCGGCAATCATGGCAGCACCGGATACAGTTTGACACCTTCCACAACTCTACTCAATGTACCCTCTCCTTCAAATGGGTTATCCACATTAAACCCTAAACTTTGAGCCCAGTGGACCGCTAAAATTTGTGCAAAAGCGACATAAATAGGGACAGACCACCGCGCGCCATAAGCCGCCTTGACGTCAATATCGCCTCCATCTCCAATGCTTTGAATGCGCGCCTTTGGAAATTGCGCTTTTAGCTCGTTGATCAGATCAACTTCATAATGGCGCTCATAGCCTATGGGGGATAAAAATATATTAATCAACGTCTGCTCATTCACAAAAGACTTAGGCCCATGCCGAAAGCCAAGAGGCGTCTCACTCATCACGGCGCTCTCCCCCGCCGTCAGCTCCAACACCTTCAAGGCCGCTTCTTTTGCCGCCGCGCCAAGCGCTCCTGTGCCGAGGAAAACGCAGCGCGCGCTACGATGGCCTGCCTTTTGTGTAAAAACGGGTAACATATGCTCAAGATGCGATGCTAGATTGGACATGCGAGCAGAGAAATCAGTGCATCCATCAAAAATCGCTAATGCCGTGTAATACATGGTCGAGTAACTTGAAGTCATTGCAAAGCCCTGATCATGGGTCTCTTCTGGTAAGAGAATAATTTGCAAAGGCCCCGCAGTTGTTCTTTGTGCGAGGGCACTTTTTGCATGACAGGTTATATGAAGCCTAGGCGCTTTTGGCGCTAATGCATCCAGCGCATCAAGCGTGCCAATCGTTTCAGTGCTATTGCCTGAGCGCCCAAAGCTGACAATGAGGGGCTTCTTCTTGTTCAAATACGCATGCGGGCGCGCCACAAGATCCGTTGAGGGGATGGATCGCAACACGCAAGAATCTTCCCCCTCTAGGCCGGCAACAATGGCATCGCCGATATATGCGCTTGTGCCTGCACCACAGAACCAAACTTCATCAATGTCCAACTCCGCAATCCATTTTTGCAGCGGCGCCGGATCAAAAGACTTGCCCCATGCCTTCCATATATTTGGTTGCGAATGGATCTCTTTCCAAGTTTCCCATTGATCTACTTCCATGTTCACACTCATTTTGTACTCGTCACTTTCGCAAGCGTTTTCGGGGCGTCAGGATTTAATCCAAGCGCCAAGGCCGTTTTTAGGATGATCGGGTAAAAGAGCATCAAAAGGCAGGCGGCCGCAGCCGCAGGGACGAGCCCTTCAATGCCCGCATCCGAAGGTTTGATGCGCAAAACCTCGCATCCCGTTTCTTTGAGCCTTTTTTCTGCTTGATCCAAGCTGGGCTGAATATCAGCACTTTCCGTATCCAACATCACGACAAGCAGGGGCTTGGTTGCCAGTTGCAAGGGGCCATGTAAAACCTCGGAAGCGGAATAGGCTTCCGCGTGCAGCGCGCAGCATTCTTTGAGCTTCAGGGCCACTTCATGTGCCGCACCATAGCCTGTATCACGGCCGATCACATAAACATGTTGTGCGCGCAGTAAGGCTGAGGTGATCTCCTCCGCATTTGGCAGGCACATGCCATGCCCCTCTAAGGCTTCAACGGCGTGCAACGCTCGCTGTTGGTACGCCGCGCTCATGGCGCCCAAAAGCGCCATTCCTGCCGCAATAGACCCAACCACAGATTTCGTCGCAGGGACCGCCAATTCAGGCCCAGCGCCGATAGGAACCGTCATATGAGACTGCGCCTCAACTTTTGAGTTCGCGACATTGGTTATTGCAACAACTTTCGCCCCCCTATTGCTCGCCCCTTGAGCACAAAGCGCAACATCTTCACTGCCTCCTGATTGAGACACAATCAAAGCCATCGCACGATCAAGGCGCACTCCCGCACCGATTGAGAAAGATGAGGGCGGAAGAGATGTCATGGGAAGGGCCAATTCACGCATAAACTCATAGCTCAACACATTCGCAGCCGCATCCGACGACCCCCGCGCAAAAGTGTATATGCTTTGTGTGGAGGCTAAATTAAATCGCGTGACTTGGGCGGTTAAATTTTGTCGTGCGGTTTGGCAAAACACATCCAAAGACTGCGCCAGTTCACGCGCCATCAGCGCCCCGTTTTCTATCACTTCATCTTTCATTGACGTAATCCATACCCATCAAGCTCTGCCCAAACTGGCTCCAAATCTACAATAGTCCCCGAGAGACGCGCCTCATCAATAGCAAGCGCCACGAGACCTGCCTCCATTGCATCAACAACACTCACATTCAACTCAGGCTTATCCCCTCGCAGATGATCAACAATATCGCGCACCATCAAGTGGTCTGCACCGTAATGACCGCTCGCTTGCGCAAGAGGCCCTTGTGTATAATCATGCTCAGCTATCACGCTCCCATCACGCGCTGTCGCCTTCAAGAAGCCGCGCATAAAGTCCCCTTCGGCCATCCCTAACGTTCCCATAACAGCAAAGCGTCTATATTCATCGGGGACGTTAATATTGGTATGGAAAGAGAGTGATGCTCCATTCTCATACTGTAAGATCGCCGTTTGATAATCGATGATATCTCCATCAGATAAGAAAGCATCATCTGCGCTGTTCCAAAACGACTTCTTCTTTTGCATGATCTCATTTTCAGCATTTGACGTTGGCTTGAGATCCTCAACAAAGGATTTGCGCCCCCCAAAGCTTGCGACTTTATGAGGGCGAGAGCCTGTTATCATGTTATACAAGTCTAAATCATGGCAGCATTTTTCGAGCATAAATCCACCAGAGAGTTCCGACATTCTTCGCCAATCACGCATGAAAAACGCACCGTGATCTGGCCCGATATGTTCGCAGGCTTCCATCGACACAATAGAGCCTAAAGCAGGCAAATTTTCTTTTAAATCGAGCATATGCTTCGAATATCTCAAGACCAGTCCGACCATGACACGATCCGCGCCATATTCTTTTAAAAGGCCCGCAAGCTCCATTGTTTGCTCTTTGGTGGTAACAATCGGTTTCTCTGCAAAAATGCGAACACCTGCCTGCAATCCCGCCTTGATATGCTCGAGATGAAAAGCATTCGGAGACATGACTAAAAACAAATCTGGATTAGTCTGCGCAAGCATTTCTTCCACAGTTGCAAAGCGAGGGATCTCGCCGCCCATTTTTTCTAGATGCGTTGGCTGGGGGTCAAAAAATCCAACGAGCTCCATCTCCGGCATGGTTGATCTAAAAATAGACAACACCTCTGAAGCACGCAAACCTACTCCTGCACAAACGACTTTCATAAGAGCACGTCAGGCACTCTAAGCCGACGAAGCGCCTGTCCTTTTGAGTTAAATACATGGCAAAGTGTTGGCTCAATATTGAGGCCTATATTCTCGCCCTCTTTGATAGCAGCACACCCATCAAGGGATGCGCAAAAGCGTTGGCCATCACCGGCATTATGTGATCCATACACGATAGAAACACCACCAAGGCGCTCAAGCGTTTTTACGGATACCGTCACATCAGCATTCGTCCCCTTATTGGCCACTCGAAGATCCTCAGGACGCACACCAATATCAACGGCTTCACCAACAGATAAAGTCGATTTATCAACCGGCAATTTCAAACTTCTTCCATTGAAGAGCTTTATGAGGAGATCATTTTTAACATCGGCGACAATCCCTGAGAGGAAATTCATATTGGGCTGACCAATGAAACCCGCCACAAATTTTGTTTTAGGGTGGTGGTATAGCTCCAATGGAGAGCCATATTGCTCGATCTGTCCGCCGTTTAAAACAACAATGCGATCTGCCATCGTCATCGCTTCCACCTGATCATGGGTGACGTAAATCATTGTCGCCCCCAATTGATTATGCAGCTGCCGCAGCTCAATGCGCATATCACCACGCAAAGCGGCGTCTAAATTTGACAACGGCTCATCAAACAAAAAGATCTTCGGATCTCTCACAATAGAGCGCCCAATCGCAACCCTTTGCCTTTGTCCGCCTGAAAGCTGGCCTGGCTTGAGTTGCAATTTATCACTCAGCTGCAAAATCTCCGCCGCCTTTTTCACAGTCTCTTGGATATCAGCTTCAGAAGCCTTTTGAACACGCAGCGGGAAGGCAATATTTTCGTAAACAGTTAAATGCGGGTAAAGAGCATAGGATTGAAAAACCATAGAGATACCACGATCGACAGGATGCGCATCACTTACATCCTCACCATCGATGATAACTTTCCCCGAACTTGCCTCCTCAAGCCCTGCAATCATACGCAAAAGCGTCGATTTGCCGCACCCAGAAGGCCCAACAAAGACAACAAATTCCTTATCTTCAACAGCCAAACTAATATCATGTATTACCTTCGTACTGCCAAAAGATTTACTCACCTTATCTAAATGAAGTGTTGCCATACGCGCCAAACCCTAAAATCAATTTTATAAGCTGTGGGCGACAGCCGAACTATCGCCCACAAGAGGAAAACTCGTAAAGCCTTCTACAGAGCTTCGTCTAATTCTTCGCCCGCAATTGTGACGAGATTATCAACGGTGTCATCTTTCAAGATGACCCCTTGCACCATATTTGTGAAAACAGATTGCAGCGATTTGAAATCTTCTAAAAGAGGCTCTGGGCCGCCCGTTGAGATCGTTGCGGTGAAGTTCGGCCAAATACCATCTGTATAAAACACATCGGTCCAACCCATCGCCTCATAATCCAGAATTGGCGTTAAGCCCCAGCTGCTATCTAAATCATATTGGCTATCGCCTGACGTGATGCGCCGAGCAAGTTCATGCGCCAAATCTTCATGCCCAGACCCTTTGAAAACAACAATTGAATCCGTGATCAAAATTGTGCCGCTCTCACCTGAAGGTCCTGCAGGAATAGGAGCTACGCGTTGATTAATATCTTCATTATGCTGCCCGTAGCCCCATGGGCCAGAGACATACATCGCAATTCGACCATCATTAAAAAGATCTCTGAGCTGATCACGCTCCCAAGCTGTTGGGCCATCTTGAGCCACATCAGCAAGGCGACCGTAGAACTCAAGCGCCTCACGCGTTTGCGCGCTATCTAGGCGACTTTCGCCAGTCACCGGATCAATAACAACGCCGCCATTTGAATAAAGATAATTCAAAAACTGATGCATCGTGTTATCAAAATCTTTGCCCGCAAGACCAATGCCTGCGGCATCTGTCTTCTCTTTAACAGTGCGCGCCATTTCATACATCTCGTCCCAAGTTTGCGGCCCTTCGCATGCTTGGCCTGAGCTTTCGATCACATCGCAATTTAAATAAAGAGCTTTCGTAGAAAATGCATGTGGGTAACCCCACTCTGTGCCCTCAATCGTCACAGTGTTTAAAACACCATCTTGATATTTTACATCAGGGCTAATATTCGCTGGCACAATCAGGCCATTGTTTGACAATTGGCGCAATGTGCGAGATCCCATATAGGCAATAGATGGCGGATCACCTGCCGCAGCCAATGTCAAAGACTTATCTTGACATGTCCCCCATGGCACGGCCTCTAAATTCACACTCACGCCTGGATAATCTGCGATGAATTGGTCCACAACAGCTTGATCTGCCGCGCGCACTTCTCCGCCACACATAATAAAATGTAATTCTTTATTATGATCATCTGCCATAGCGACCGAGCCCAGCCCAGACATCAACGCCGTACTCATAAGTAATGTTATTTTTTGCATAGTTTCTCTCCCTTTAATTAACTCATTCTTTCACTGCGCCAGCCGTGAGACCGGCGATCAAATACCTTTGCAAAAACAAAAAGATGATCATAACCGGAAGCACGCCAACCAAGGCGGCAGCCATCATTTCATTCCACGTCACCGATTGGTAGCCAATAAACTCATATAATCCCGCAGGCAGCGGCTGCAGTTCGCGGGTTTGGTTAAAGGTGATCGCGAAGATAAATTGCTGTGCATAAGCCGTAATAAAGACCGTCACCCCCACAACGATCAAACCTGGGGTCGCAAGCGGCAATACAACCCGACGCAATGTATAAACGCGGCTCGCGCCATCAACATAAGCCGCCTCTTCTAATTCTTTAGGTATTTTCTCTAAATATGCGCGCAATAGCCAAATGCCTGTCGGAATGAGGAACGCAACGCCAGGAACAATCATCGCCCAATAGCTATTGAGCAAGCCTAATGTGCGCAGCACACGGTAAAGTGGGATCAGCAAAACAGCGCCAGCAAACATATTCACCCCCAGAAACCCTGAAAGACTTGCCGCCTTGTAAGGAAACTCCAAGCGCGCATAAGCATATGAAGCTGGAACCACAAAGAGCAATGTAAAAAATGTCACCGAAGCTGCAATAAACACCGAGTTGAAAATATAGCGCCCTAAAAGCGGCACAGTTTCCCACATTTTTGAATAGGCATCGAAGCTAAAATCATCAGACCACAATTGATAAGGACTTCTGAAAAGATGCTCCAAAGGGCGCAAAGAGGCTAAAAACATTTCAACAAAAGGCAAGAGCATAAACAAAAGGAATAACGCAACGCCGCAATACAGACCGATCAATTGTAACTTGGTATATTTGTCCATCATCTTATTTCGTCCCGTATTTGCGCAGCAATTTACCAAGGAGGAGCATATAAACGGATGCAAAAACACCCAGCAGCATCACGATCACCACAACGCGCGCAGCCCCCTCTCCAAATTTATAATTTCCAATTGCGACTTTATAGGTATCAACAATCAAAGTCGTCGACGCACCTCTTGGTCCGCCTTGCGTCAAAATCCAGATGATATCAAAGCTGTTGAATGTGAAAATCGCTGAATAAAGCGCCATCGTCACAATGACAGGCATAATCTGAGGAATGGTAATTCTGCGAAAACGGTACCACCGCCCAGCGCCATCCACCCATGCCGCCTCGTATAAATCTCGGTTCACGCCCTGCATGGCAGCCAGCAGAAAGAGTGAAACCATAGGCGTGCCAACCCAAACATCTGTCACAACAGCAGAGTAAAATGCGCTTTTTTTATGGGCTAAAAATTCATGCGGTCCATCCAATAGGCCCAATTGCTGCCCAACGCCCGAGAGAACGCCAAACTGCCCGTTATACAACCAAAGCCAACCGACACAGCCGATCGCAATAGGGATCACCCAAGGCGGCATGATCAGCACTCTGAAAAGCGCGCGCCCTGGGATTGCCGCATTCAGCAATGTGGCGCCAATAAGGCCCAGCAGCATTTTCAGGCTCACAGATAAAAACATCCAATAAAATGTTCGGATAACGGTTTGATGGAATTTCTTACTCTCCAAAAGATCTTGATAATTTTCAAAACCAACGAAAGCTTCTCCGCCAAGCCCCGCCTTCATAAAAGACAAACGCAGCGTTTCAGCTAAAGGCCAAGCAACAATAATAAGCAGGAAGAAAACAGAGGGTGCAATTAAGAAAAACGCAAACCATTTTTCTGACAGAACGCTTCTCTTACGCTTACGCCCACCAGCCACGAAAGACTCTTCATTTAACACAAGCTTATCCAAAGATAACTCTCCAACATTTAACGATTCTAACCGAATCATCACCTCACCAACACGGCCACAACTATACCAATAAAATACCAACTTAATACCAAAAAATATTTTTCTTAAAATTTACCTTGTAAAAATACCAAATTGGTCATAGAAATTTTATATGTTCATTTGATTAAATATGTAGCCTAGTTAACAAATCATTAATTCGTGGTGACTTTCTTGTACCTCAATCAGCTTGAAGAAAAAAATTGGTATTACCCAGGGCGCGGGCCTAGATACGCGCAGCTCAGCCATTTCATTCGATTGGCCATTCAAGAAGATAAACTCTCGCACAACGATCAACTCCCCCCTGAGCGCGAGCTCGCTGAGATGATGTCTGTGAGCCGCGTCACCGTGCGAAAAGCAATTGCAGAGCTTGCTGAAGAAGGCTTAGTCAAGCAGCGGCGCGGATCAGGATCATTCATTTACAAAAAGCAACCAAGCCCTAAGCTTGAACAATCGCTCGCCTCTCTCGTTTCTTTTACAGAAAACATGGCAAACCGTGGCCTCACTGCCACCAGCCAAGTGATAGAAAGCGGTATGTTTACGCCGAACCCCCAAGAAACGGTGACCCTCGGCACATCAAGCAATCAGATGATTTCGCGCATCAGCCGATTAAGGATGGTCGATCAAACACCTATTGCAATCGAAATCTCTTCACTGCCTGCAGATATCTTGCCAAACCCTGAAGATGTGACGCAATCTCTCTATCGTATTCTGCGCGCAAAGAAGAGTGCGCCCGTGCGCGCTATTCAGCGCGTATCTGCAATCAATTTAGGCGCTAAAGATGCTGCAACTTTAGCCCTCCCGACCAATAGTGCAGCTTTGAAAATTGAACGAACTGGATATTTGGCTTCTGGCCGCCCCATAGAATTTACAAGCGGCGTTTACCGCTCTGATATGTATGATTTTGTTACCGAGTTGAGAAGAGAGTAATATGAAATTTATAGCCCAAATCAGCGATGGTACTATGGTTTGCCATCTCACCCCAGAAGAAAACCTGCCTCCTTCTACTCTTTGCACCTCTGGTATGGGCCCAATGGAATGCCGATCTGGGCAAGCTGTTATCAAAACGCTTGGAAGCTACATCGAGCTCTCCCTTCCAGCCATAAGCGCAAATGAAACTTATAAGTTCATTTTAGCCTACCCTGACTTCAAGCCCGCCAACAGAGCTTGGTTGCCAATGGGCGCATATCTGCGGCTAGAAAATGGCGAGATTATCAAACTCCCTCAGCTCAATTTGGGATGCACCCCTCAAGAAATTCCAAAAGCGCCAGATCTCTCTGGTCTCAAAATGCTCCCAGAGCCGTCATCATGGAAGAAAGAGGATGGTCTATGCGACATCAGCCTCCTTGCTTCAGATAACGTCTTTCTCCTTCAAGCAAGTAAGCTTTCAGAACGCGTCTTCTCTGCTGCGCTTCTCTCTCCCAATGGCATAAAGATCGACGTTGAACAAACAGACATGCCAGAAGATGCCTATCAAATGACGATCAGCTCGGATTCAATAAAAATACAAGCTGGGAGTGACGGCGGCGTTTTTTATGCGGGTGTGAGCCTTGCTATGCTTAAACAGCATCATCAAAACCGCCTGCCTTGCGGGGTTATTTACGACGAACCCAAATTCGCTTGGCGCGGGCAACATCTCGACTGTGCACGCCATTTCTATAGCATCGAGACGATCAAAAAGCTCTTAGATCTCATGGCGACGCTAAAGCTAAACAGATTTCATTGGCATTTCGCAGATGATGAAGCCTTTCGCTTACAAATTGAATGCTATCCCGAATTATGGCAAAAAACAGAATGGCGCGGCGAAGGGCACCTCCTGCCAGCTATTTTTTCCAGCGGCCCTCAATATGGCGGCAGCTACTCTAAAGACGACGTGCGCGAGCTCATCGCCTATGCCAAAGGCCTCAATATAGAAATCATGCCTGAAGTCGAATTTCCAGCGCATGCACTCTCTATCGCGAAAGTCTTTCCCGAAACACGCGACCCTGATGATACAGGCGGGGAAGTCAGCGTCCAAGGATATGTAGAAAATGTCATCAATCCTGCCATGGAAGCGACATGGGAAATATTCTCACGCATCACAAAAGAATGCATTGATCTCTTCCCCTTAGGAATTATTCACCTTGGGTGCGATGAACTCCCTGAGCAGACATGGATGGGATCTCCCCTCGCGAAAGAGCTTATGGGAGAGTATAATCTACTATCCATACAAGACTTACAAAGCTACGCGATCGAACGCCTCGCCAGCATTACCAGCGAAAACGGCGCACAACCGGCCGCATGGGAAGAAGCTGCGCGCGGTAAAAATTGCGGCATTCAAAATGATGCGATCCTCTTCAGCTGGACCGGCGCAAAGCCTGGGTTCAACGCAGCCCTGGCAGGATATAAAATTGTGATGTGCCCCGCACAGCATACATATATGGACATGGCGCATACATCTGATCCGAACGACTGGGGCGCCAGCTGGGCGGCTTTTGTATCTCTCGCTGATACAATCAATTGGGACACCATACCCAAAGATCGGCCTGAGCTTGCCGATAACATTATGGGTGTCCAAGGTGCATTTTGGTCTGAATTCACAACGGAAGATGAGCAAATGTGGCCAATGCTCATCCCGCGCATATTCGGCATTGCCGCCAAAGCTTGGCAATCTCAGGACATCACTCAAGAGGCCCTGTATGCGCATGCAAATATACTGTGCCAAAGCCTTGAGGCGAACCCAAGCTATGCCATCAACGTCAGAAAAGCCTAACGGCCAGCGGACTTGCTGCCGTTAAATAACAAATTCTGAAAGCACATCATCAGATGTGATATCTTGATATGTAAGCCCTGCATCATCCATCTTGGAGAGAAGGGCTTTAAAGTTCTCAGGCGCTTTGGTTTCAATCCCAATCAAAACGGAGCCAAAATTTCGCGCTGATTTTTTGAGATATTCAAAGCGTGCTATATCGTCTTCTGGGCCAAGCATATCAAGGAAATCACGCAAAGCGCCTGGGCGCTGCGGCATTCTCAATATGAAGTATTTTTTCAATCCTTGATAGCGCTGCGCACGCTCCTTAACCTCAGGCAAACGCTCAAAATCAAAGTTCCCCCCTGAAGCCACGCATAAGACATTTTTACCCTTAATCTCATGGGCAATCTCATTCAAAGCATCAATTGAGAGCGCACCAGCTGGCTCTAAAACAATGCCCTCAACATTGAGCATATCGAGCATTGTCACACAAATCCGGTCCTCAGGGCACGCAAGGACATTGTCCGAACTTGCCTGTTTGAGGACCTCGAAAGGCTTCTCTCCGATGCGCGCAACTGCGGCCCCATCAACGAAGCTATCCACAGAATTTAACGTCACCAACTGCTTTTCTTGCAGTGCCGTATAAAGCGAACGCCCGCCTTGAGGCTCCGTATAATAGATCTTGACCTCAGGCGCATGAATTGAAAACCATTTCGTGAGACCAGAAGAAAGCCCGCCGCCCCCGACAGGCAAAACAACAACATCCGGCATAACCGGCATCTGCTCTAACGCCTCTACGCCAACACTGGCCTGCCCCTCCATGACATGACTATCATCAAAAGGAGACAGGAAATAACCGCCTTCTTGTGCGCAATATTCGCGCGAAGCTGCCAATGTTTCATCAAAATAATCGCCAATCAGTTTGATGGTGACCATCTCGCCGCCAAAAATACGCGTCTTCTCAATTTTTTGTTGTGGCGTCGTGATCGGCATGAAGATCACACCCTTCACACCCAGCTTTTGACACGCGTAAGCAACACCTTGCGCATGATTACCAGCCGAAGCGCAAACAAAACTCTTGATATCATCGCGGGCTTTCAATGCTTTATTCATCGCATTCCAAGCACCACGGATTTTATACGAGCGCACGGGAGTTAAATCTTCGCGTTTAAGCCATATTTCAGCACCGTATTTTGAAGACAAATGCGCATTGTAAGCACAGGGCGTTGGTTCAAATAATTGACGCAAAGAGGCCGCTACAGATTGTGGATCAAATCTCATTGCTCACTCTCCTTCGCAAGATCATAAATCAAGGAAATTTGGCTCACACTCACAATCAAGACGACCCAGCCCGCAAAAGAATCGTACAACGTCGATATCACGCCGAAAGGCATAAACAGAGAAGGCAGCATCAAGACGACACTCGCAATCATGTTAAGCACAACAAGAGGCAAAATTGCGCCCGCCACGCCATGTGTCATTTTCCAAGCTTGCGAAAGAGAAACCCGCTCCAACAAGGCAAGTGAGACTAAAACAGGTGAGAATCTATATGAAGCATAATAAATTAAGACCATTGCAGGCAAAGCCGCAATCACAAGTATTTGCATAGGGAGAAGTGCGAGTGCGAATGAAAACGCAAAGGCAGCCCCAAGCGTAAGAATAAGCGCTATTACGATGGTCCACCCCAAATACGCCAAGACGACCTTCGCATCTAAACGCGGCAATGCTGATTTTGGACGTTCGCCGAGCAAAATAAAGCGATGCCAACCCACAGCAACCCAACAGGTTAAAAAGCCTGTCAGCAGTGTCATCAGCGCGAAATTTCGTAAGATATTCGCTGGAGGCGCCATAACGCCGCTACCAATGGCTTCAAGTTGTTCAACATCAAGTGATTCTGAAAAAATCAGCTGAATAATAATCGAGGCAATCCAAATCACAGCAGAAATCGCAACTGCCTCTGGCAAATTGTTTTTCACACGCGCAATTGAGGCGCTAAAAAGCTGAAAACCTGTCATTTGGAAATTCCTCATCGTTTAAATTCCATCTTGACTTAAATCTTTTATCGACAAAACTAAAGCATTCTTGTGCCAAAACCTTGCTCTCGGTACAAAAAAAAGATAATCGCGCAGAGATAGATAAAGGGAAATGCCACATGACAGCGCCAAAAAAAGTTGTTCTCGCCTATTCTGGCGGTCTTGATACATCAATTATTCTTAAATGGCTCCAAACTGAGTATGGTTGTGAAGTTGTGACTTTCACAGCAGACCTCGGACAAGGCGAAGAGCTTGAACCTGCTCGCAAGAAAGCTGAGCTTTTAGGAATTAAGCCGGAGAACATCTATATTGAAGATGTGCGTGAAGAATTTGTTCGCGACTTCGTGAATCCAATGTTCCGCGCAAATGCTGTATATGAAGGCCAGTATCTTCTTGGCACATCCATTGCACGCCCATTGATTTCTAAGCGTCTTGTTGAGATTGCGGAAGAAACTGGTGCGGATGCCATCGCGCATGGCGCAACAGGCAAAGGCAATGATCAGGTGCGCTTCGAGCTCGCAGCCTATGCGCTTAATCCAGACATTAAAGTGATCGCGCCTTGGCGCGAGTGGGATTTATCATCTCGCACAAAGCTTATCGCTTTTGCAGAAGAGCATCAAATTCCAATCGCAACAGATAAACGCGGCGAAGCGCCCTTCTCCGTAGATGCGAACCTCCTTCACACATCTTCAGAAGGCAAAGTCCTTGAAGACCCTGCACAAATCGCTCCTGAATATGTTTTGCAGCGCACCGTGCCAGTTGAAAAAGCGCCAGATACACCAGAGCTTATCGACATCACTTTTGAAAAGGGTGATGCCGTTGCGATCAATGGCGAAGCTGTTACGCCAGCTGAAATGCTTACAAAGCTCAATGAACTGGGCGGCAAGCATGGGATCGGCGTATTAGATCTCGTTGAAAACCGCTTTGTTGGCATGAAATCACGCGGCATTTATGAAACACCGGGCGGCACGATTTTGCTTGAAGCTCACCGCGGGATTGAACAAATCACGCTTGATAGCGGCGCAGGCCACCTTAAAGACAGCCTGATGCCACGCTATGCAGAGCTTATTTACAATGGTTTCTGGTACTCACCTGAGCGCGAAATGTTGCAAGCGGCGATTGATAAATCTCAAGAACTTGTTTCTGGCACAGTCACTTTGAAACTCTACAAAGGCTCTGCTGTCACAGTGGCACGCTCTTCAGAAGCTTCTCTTTATTCAGAAGCCCATGTGACATTTGAAGAAGATGCTGGCGCCTATGATCAAAAAGATGCAGCTGGTTTCATTCAATTAAACGCCCTGCGCCTCAAGCTTCTTGCCGCGCGCAAACGCCGCTTAGAAAAATAAGCAAACCGCAATACCACGAAAAATAAAAGGTGCGCTTTCGGGCGCACCTTTTTTATTATCTCACTCAATGGAAGCGATGAGGCATAAAGGCAGTTACATCCCCTCGCCAAAGCGATCCAAGATTAGTGCTTCCAGCGCATCGGCAAGCTCTTTGGCTTGATTTCCGCTCGTTGTCACCTCAATTGTCGTCCCTTTTGAGGCTGCCAGCATCAACAATCCCATGATACTATCGCCCGGCGTAGAGAGCCCATCTTTACTCACCTCAGCCTCCGCTTCAAACTGCTCAACAGTGTCAACAAACTTTGCAGAAGCGCGTGCGTGCAGCCCTTTTGTATTTATAATTTCATGACGACGCATCGTCTTCTCCCTTTGTATTTTTACCGTCTCACTTTAGGCAAAACGCCTCAAAGTGTATAACTATCCATATATTTTCGGCCCGCGACCAAAGCACTATTCACAGCTACTTCAATGTCTTTTTGGCGCAATTTTGTGAGCTTAATAAGCATGGGCAAATTCGCACCATATACTATTTTACGCTGCTTTTTATCACATGCCTTAATCGAAAGATTGGAAGGGCTGCCGCCGAACATATCCGTGACAATAACAACCCCAGCGCCGCTATCGACGAGATCCGCTGCCGCGCAGATCTCGGCTTGTTTCCTCGAACGATCGCACTCAGGACTAATCGAAATGGCCATCATTGCACCTTGAGGTCCAACAACATGTTCAATAGCCGCTTTATATTCAAGCGCCAAGTCACCATGTGCGACGATAACAACCCCGATCACTCTCAAACCTCATTCAATGCGCGCCATTGCGGCGCTCTAATTCTCTATGCCTAATAGACACGCGCCAGCTGTGCTCCGCAAGCGCTTTTGACAATAATTCAGCCATTGTGACAGATCTATGTTGCCCCCCAGTACATCCAAAGGCGATAGAGAGGTGTTTTTTTCCTTCTTCGCGATAAGCTGGCAACAGTAAGAGCGCCAAGCCCATGACCTTATCAAAGAAGCTTGCAAAGCGCTGATCCCCTTGCACATAACTGCGTACTTTTTCATCTCGCCCATCCAACGAGCGAAGGGGCTCGCTCCAATATGGGTTCGTCAAAAACCGCACATCAAACACCATATCTACGCCGCGCGGAACACCTCGCTTATAGGAGAATGACTGAATCGAAATCGCCATTTCAGCGCTCTCCCCCTCAGCAAACCAGCGTTCAACCTCTTCGCGAAGATGGTGTGGTGTCATTTCTGTGGTATCAATCAAAATATCAGCGCGCGCTCGGATGGGCGCCAAAAGATCTATTTCTCTTTTGATACCTTCTTGAACTGTCTCAGCGGGCGCTAAAGGGTGGCGCCTTCTAGTTTGTGAAAACCGGCGTTGCAGATGATCTAAAGAGCAATCCAAATACAATACATCTGCATCCAAGCCTCTCGTGTCCGTCAGGCCATCAATGACTTCAATTAATCCACTGACTGAAAAATCGCGATTTCTGACATCCAAGCCAATAGCCAAGGGCTTTCCATCCCCACCTTCTGCAAGCAATCGTTCTAAAAAAGAAATCGGCAAATTATCGATCACCTCGTAACCGATATCCTCTAAGGCCTTAATGGCAGTGGAGCGCCCTGCCCCAGAAGGACCCGTGATCAAGATCAACCTTTGCGAAGAACCTGCCGCCTCATGCATATTCATGCCATCCTCCTTGCAGCCATTGCCATAAACCTAGAGCAAAAGATGGGCTTTCATGCGCATAAAAACAAGGCAACTCAACACCCAAAAGATTTATATTTTTGCGCATCGGCAATCTATCTTTTTCGACCTTGCCAAGATCCACAACAGCTGAGATCTTGGCATGAGGTAAATTTTTAGCCTGCAACAGCCCAACAAAGCGCGCCTCGATCATACCTTGGGTATTCTCATGCGGCGTCGCGACTAATTCGCTATTATTTAATTGAGGCTCAATCCAAGTCTGATCATCAGATACGAGCACCGCACCTAAGCTCATTAAATGCAACGCAAGTGTTGATTTTCCAGCCCCCGAAGGGCCAATGATGAGCAAGCTTCGATCTTTGCTTAAAGCAACACAACTGGCATGAAAAAGCTGCCGCTGCTCTGTCCTCATTATCATCACCCCATATTAATCGAATATATGCATTTTTTAGGCTGCTCTGTATTTATACCCCAACCCATATAGAGTTTCTACATGAGAAAAGCTGGGGTCTACTCGTCGAATTTTACCGCGAATACGTTTGATATGACTATCAACTGTTCTACCATCTACAAAGACCTCATCACCATATGCCAAATACATCAGATGATTTCGAGACCTCACATATCCCGGTTGTTTTGCGAGCTCATATAAGATCAAAAATTCTGTTGATGTGAGGGAGACTTCAAGGCCTTTCCACAACGTAAGGTAATGCTCCGCATCCATATTCAAATCTCCACACGTAATTTGAGACGCCATATTAGCCCCCGCATGAGAAGATTTCGCCATATTGACGCGCCTTAGGAGCGTGCGCAGGCGCTCAATGAGCAAACGCTGCGAAAATGGCTTAGTAATATAATCATCCGCTCCCATTCTAAGCCCGAGCACCTCATCAAGCTCTGAAGCCTTGGAGCTTAAATAGATGATCGGCAGCTCGGAAATCCGCCTCATCTTTTGGAGTAATTCAACCCCGCTCATCTCCTCAAATGTCATTTCCATAACCACCAAATCTGGCAAATTCTCTCTCACAGATTCCAGCGCCTCCTGAGCAGAGGTAAAACAATCGACATCAAATCCTTCAATTTCAAGCAAATCCGAGATTGAATTTAAAAGATCTACATTTTCATCAACCACAAGTATACGCGCCATTTAATGTCCTTAGTCATCAACAGATTTCCGTAATTATACGAATCAATCAGGTATGATTAAGAGAAACACAAAGCTCTCAAAAAATGACTAATTCTCACCATTTTTTCTTAATCGACGAAATTTTGGATAAAAATTTTGCAGCGCGTTCACATTGGTTGCGCTAACAGTGGTTGATTGCGCTAACGACTTCCTTTGAGAGCTTTACCCCTACCACGGGAATATTGTAGCACAGGTCGTAAAGGTCCCTGCCTTTGTAAGAGTAGATTAACAACACCAATCAAAGTGATGCCATTTTGAGATGGCATAGGAGTAAATGACATGACAACCGGACGCGTAAACCCGGCATTCACCCTTTCAAATCAAGGCATCTCAGAGCTTGGCAATGTTTATTACAATTTGCTAGAGCCTGCACTCATTGAAGAGGCGCTCAAGCGCAATGAAGGCACCCTTGGCAAAGGGGGTGCATTTCTAAGCACAACAGGTAAGCACACAGGCCGTTCTCCCAAAGATAAATTCGTTGTCAAAACGGATGATGTGGTAGATACGATCTGGTGGGAAAACAATCCGCCTATGGAGCCAAGCAAATTTGATATTCTTTATCAAGACATGCTTGAGCACATGAAGGGCAAAGATTATTTTGTACAAGATCTTTTTGGCGGTGCTGATGCCGAGCATCGTTTGGATGTTCGCGTTGTAACCGAGCTTGCTTGGCATTCGCTTTTCATCCGCACCATGCTACGCCGCCCAGAATTACACGAACTTGATGAATTCACAGCAGATTTCACAGTCATCAATTGCCCGACTTTCCAAGCAGATCCAGAAAAGCACGGCTGCCGTTCTGAAACTGTTATTGCGCTGAACTTTGAGAAGAAGTTGATCCTCATCGGAGGCACAGCCTATGCCGGTGAAAACAAAAAATCGGTCTTCACGCTGCTCAATTACCTTCTTCCAGGTAAAGGCGTTATGGCGATGCACTGCTCGGCAAACCACGCGCCAGATAATCCAGTAGATACAGCTGTTTTCTTTGGCCTTTCTGGCACAGGAAAAACGACTCTCTCAGCCGATCCGCAGCGCGTGCTCATCGGAGATGATGAGCACGGATGGTCAAACCGCGGCACATTTAATTTCGAGGGCGGCTGTTACGCGAAAACGATCAACCTCTCTGCTGAGGCTGAGCCTGAAATTTACGCGACAACATCCATGTTTGGAACAGTCGTTGAAAATATGGTGTTCGACGAGCATACAAAAGAACTCGATTTCAAAGATGATAGCATCACAGCAAATATGCGCTGCGCTTATCCTTTGCACTACATTTCTAACGCGTCTCAATCAGCTCTTGGCGGGCACCCTAAGAACATCATCATGCTTACATGTGATGCATTCGGCGTTCTCCCTCCGATCGCACGCCTCACGCCGGCACAAGCGATGTATCACTTCTTATCAGGTTTCACATCTAAAGTGGCAGGCACTGAGCAAGGCGTAACAGAGCCGCAACCAACATTTTCCACATGCTTCGGCGCCCCCTTCATGCCGCGCCGCCCTGAAGTCTACGGAAACCTACTGCGCGAAAAAATCGCAACACATGGCGCAACCTGCTGGTTGGTCAATACAGGTTGGACCGGTGGCGCTTATGGCACAGGGTCTCGCATGCCAATCCGCGCAACACGCCTCCTCTTGCAAGCAGCCTTAAACGGCTCACTCACCGAGGGCGAATTCCGCAAGGATGAGCACTTTGGCTTTGATGTCCCTGTCTCTGTCCGTGGGGTGGCTGATATTCTTCTTGAGCCGCGCCGCACTTGGAGCGACAAAGACGCCTTTGATGCTCAAGCCGAAAAGCTTGTAAAAATGTTCTCAGAAAACTTCGAGCAATATTTGCCTTTCATCGATGACGATGTGCGCGCTGCAACTCTCGGCTAAGCCTGACGAATAAAGATAAATATAGGCTGTTGCGTTTTCGCGGCAGCCTTTTTCATTGCCTATTGATGGCACAATCACATCTTATCGACGTGATAACCTCCAAAAACCCTGTCCCCTTATAAAAAAATGTTTACATTTTTGAGCAATCATAGGAGAACGCTCAATTAGTAATGCAGCAGGTAAAATAAATGAAATTTTCAACACGTGAAGAAATCGACGCACCAGCAGAATATGTTTTCAAAGCTATTACTAATTTTGATGCTATCGAAAAGCTTGGGCAAGGCCGCGGCATTATAATTGCTGAAAAAAATACCGACATCCCACTGCCAAAATGGAAAATCAAAGCTCCCTTTCGCGGAAAGATGCGTTTGATTGAAATGAATGTCTCGCAGCTAGAAGCGCCAGAAATCTTGATCATCGATTCCGTTTCCGGCGGCTTGAAAATGCAATTTGCTATCACCGTTACGCAGCTGCCTAATAAACGCAGCCGCATTATCATTTCCAACGAAGTCGTCCCAACGACACTCTCTGCGCGTATCTTAATTCAATCCGTCAAATTCGCCAAAAAGTCTCTGGATAAGCGCTTTAGCAAAAAAATCGCATCCGCATGTGACTTCATAGAATCACAGTACAAAGCGCAACAATCATAAGCTATTGTCGGCGCTCATTTGCAGGGTAAACCCCTAGGATTTCGACCATTTCCGTAAAATAGCTTAACTCATCTAGGGCAAGGCGCACATTTTCATCTTCTGGGTGCCCCTCAATATCAGCATAGAACTGTGTCGCTTGAAACGATCCATCAACCATATAGCTTTCTAGCTTGGTCATATTGATACTATTGGTCGCAAAGCCGCCCATCGCCTTATAAAGCGCGGCCGGTATGTTGCGCACTCGGAACACAAAGGCTGTCACCATTTTCTCAGCACGACGCTCATAATTTGGTTCACGCGACATAATAAGGAACCGTGTCGTATTCAGTTGGTGATCTTCCACATCACGCGCCAAAACATCCAATCCAAAAATTTCGCCAGCCAGTTCTGAAGCCATCGCCCCAATATGCTTATCACCCTCTTCAGCAACAGAACGCGCCGCAGCGGCATTATCGGACCAATTTTTGATCTGAAGATTATGATCGCGTATATAATGGCGCGCCTGTCCAAGCAAAACAGACATCGCGCGCACTTCCTTAATATCCGAAGGCTGCGCGCCTTTTACGCCAAGCAAGCTAATACTCACTTTCACGAAAGTTTCATCCACGATATGAAGCCCTGATTGCGGCAGCAAATGATACACATCTTGCACCCGACCATATGTTGAATTTTCAACCGCGATCATGCCTAAATCTGCAGCGCCAGAGCGCACAGTTTCCATCGCTTCTTCAAAGCTTGGGCATGGTACTGGCTCGTAATCTGGGCAAGCCTGCATACAAGCCTGATGTGAATAAGAGCCAAATTCACCCTGAAAAGCGATTTTTAAAGACATTTTTTTACCTTTTATGATAGATGAACACTCACCTAAGCATCTTATAGCTTGAAAGCAGGCTATGGAAGTGGGTACATAGAGCAAAAGTGACTTTAGATATGGAATCAAAATGTTCGATACGATGACTCTAAACAAGATTGTCGCAGGTGTCTGCGGCACATTTTTGATTTTTCTGTTAGCAAAATGGGCTGCAACCTCCATCTATACAGTTGGTGACTCCCATGGCGAGCACGGCGATCATGGAGAACACAAGCAAGCTTATATAATTGAAGTGCCAGATGCTCCGGCTGCCGGTGAAGAAGTCGTAGAAATCGCTTTTGCGGATGTCTTCGCGACGGCAGATGCAGCAAAAGGCGAAAGAGTTTTCAACAAATGTAAAGCTTGTCACAAACTCGATGGCACAAACGGCACAGGCCCAGCCCTCAACGGGATTGTTGATAAAGCTGTCGGATCTGTCGCGAGCTTTAGCTACTCAAATGGAATGGCAGGCTTTGGTGGTGCATGGACACCTGAAATCTTAAACGAATTTATTCTTAAGCCAAAAGCGCTCATCTCAGATACAAAAATGAGCTTCGCGGGCCTCAGAAAAGTCGAAGAGCGCGCCGATCTTATCGCATATCTTCAAACTGTAAACTAATCGAATTAGTTCATCAGCCTTATATTTTCTAAGCCCATCATTGAATTCAATGATGGGTTTTTCATTTCACGCCCACTTAACAACATTGTTAGAATATCTGGAATTGATCTCGCGCACGCCCGCGCTATAGTGTTTATAAATTTACTCAATTACATTTGCAGAAGAGATCTCCATGATGAACAGATATACCACTATATTCTCCTCCTCTGTCATAGCCGCCGCCACCTTGGGCACTCCTATTTTTGCGCAAGATAATATCATAAAAACCACATGGTATTCTGATTGGGGCAGTGCAAAATATTCGCAACCTTTTGAGCATCTCGATTATGTGAACCCAAACGCCCCAAAGGGCGGTGAGATCGCAATCGCGCAAGCTGGCACATTCGATAGCTTAAACCCATATGCAACAGGGATCGGCACGCCCGCGATTTATTCCAGCATCGCCTTTGAGCGCATCATGGCAACAACAAGCGATGAAACACAAGCGAGCCTTTATTGCCTCCTGTGCGAAAGCATCGAATACCCTGAAGATAAAGCATGGATTATCTTAAACCTGCGCGATGATGTTGCCTTTTCAGACGGAAAATTGATGAGCGCAGAAGATGTTGCTTATACTTATGGTAGAATGCGCGCAGAGTTCACGCCATCTTGGCGCGCCGGCGCTGAAGAAACTGTTGAAAGCCATGAAGTCTTAGATACACATAAAATCAAATTTACTTTCAAAGAAGACGCCGCCGATAGCCGCCGCATTCCCCATGTTGGCAGTTTGCTTGTCATGCAAAAAGAGTGGCTCGAAAATAATGACGTCGATTTCACAGATAAAGGCTTTCATAAAGTCATCGGCACAGGGCCTTATGTCATCGGAGATTATAAAACGGGCGATTGGATCGAATACGACCGCAACCCAAATTATTGGGGCATCAATCATCCATTGATGAAAGGCCGAAGCAATTTCGATAAGATTCGCATCAATTATTATGGCGATCCTATTGCGGCCTTTGAGGCTTTCAAAGCAGGTGATGTAAGCTTTCGCCGCGAAAACTCGTCATTACAATGGTCCACAAGCTATGACTTCCCAGCACTTGATGAGGGTTGGGTTGTCAAAAAAACATTGCCCAACGGCCTCATCCCCCCATCTTACGGCTATCTTTTCAATCTACGGCGCGAAAAATTCCAAGATCGCAATCTTCGCGAAGCTATTGGTTTGATGTATAATTTCAATTGGACGAATAATAACCTCCAATTTGGCCTCTTCAATCAACGCACTAGCTTTTGGGATGCGCCAGAGTTCAGAGCCGAAGGGCTGCCTACAGGCAAAGAGCTCGCGCTTTTAAATGAAGTGCGTGATCTACTTCCTGAAGAAATTTTCACTCAAGACGCGAAAATGCCGCATACATCCGGCACACGCCTGCTCGATCGCCGCAATCTGCGCAAAGCGCTCGCTTTAATGGAAAAAGCAGGATGGGTGCCAGACGACAAAGGAATGCTGCGCAACCAAGCGGGCGAACCTCTCAAGATAGAGCTTCTGCATTTCTCTCCCTCTTGGGATCGGTTCATGAACCCTCTTGTGGAGAATTTCAGAGCCCTAGGCATCGATGCGGTTTACACACGTGTTGACCCAAATGAATATCAATCGCGCACTCAACGCTTCGATTATGACATGATTTATGATGGCTATGTGAGTGGCTTTGAAGAAGGCTCAGGCCTTGCACAACGCCTTGGATGCGCGGATGTTGATGACATCTTCAACCCAGCCGGCTATTGCAACCCTGCTTTCGATCATATCGCAGAGCGCATCTTAGACGCCGAAACCCATGATGACATGAAAGCGATGATCCGCGCCGCTGATAGAATTTTACGCTATGATTATTTCATTATACCAGCGCATAAGCTTGATGAACATTGGGTGGCTTATTACGATATGTATGAACATCCAAATGAAGAAATCTTCACGCCACTTGCCTTGGGCTTTCTTGATTTTTGGTGGTATAATGCTGAAAAAGGGGAAAAACTACGCGCTCAAGGTGCGACGCGTGTAGGCGAATAATATTATGGCAGCTTATATCTTACGGCGCTTATTGCTCATCATTCCAACTTTATTTGGAATTATGGTGATCAATTTTGCACTTACTCAATTTGTCCCAGGGGGCCCAATTGAACAAGTCCTTGCGAATATTCGCGGTGAAGGCGATGTCTTTGAAGCCATCACAGGTGGCGGCGGTGACGCGGATCTTTTAGGCGAAGGGGCCAGCTCGGGAAACCAGCCTGCAAGTGAATATGCAGGCGCTCGCGGGCTACCGCCCGAATATATTGCAGAGCTTGAACGCCAATTTGGCTTAGATAAGCCACCACTTGAACGCTTCATAACAATGATGGGGCGCTATATTCGATTTGATTTTGGGGAAAGCTATTTCCATTCAGAAAGCGTCTTAGGGCTGATCTGGGATCGGCTTCCCGTGTCTATTTCGCTCGGCCTTTGGTCCACATTGATTGCATATATGATCTCTATACCGCTTGGTATCCGCAAAGCCGTGAGAGATGGTTCTCGCTTTGATACCATCACATCAGGCGTTATTATTGCCGCCTATGCCATTCCAGGCTTCTTATTTGCGATTATGCTCATTGTGCTCTTTGCTGGGGGTTCATATTGGCAGATCTTCCCGCTCAAGGGACTGACATCAAATAACTTTGAGGATCTGACGCTTTGGGGCAAAATCGTGGATTATGCTTGGCATATCACACTCCCCGTCATCGCCTCAACGATTGCGTCTTTTACCACTCTGACCCTTCTCACGAAGAATTCCTTCCTTGATGAAATTCGCAAACAATACGTCATTACCGCCCATGCAAAAGGGCTCTCAGAAAAGCGCGTGCTTTATGGGCATGTCTTTCGCAATGCGATGTTAATCGTCATTGCCGGCTTCCCTGCGCTCTTTTTGGGCGTTTTCTTCTCAGGCTCTGTGATTATCGAAACACTATTCTCATTGGATGGGTTGGGGCGCCTAGGATTTCAAGCCGCACTGCAAAGAGATTATCCAGTCATATTCGGCACATTGTTTTTCTTTGGTTTAATCGGGCTCATAACTGGGATTTTATCTGACCTTATGTATATATTTGTTGATCCACGCATAGACTTTGAGCGGAGGAATACATGAAGTTATCCGCATTAAACCAACGGCGCTGGCGAAATTTTCGTACCAATAAGCGTGCCTACTGGTCTTTAATCCTCTTTTCTATCTTATTTATTTTCTCGTTATTTGCTGAATTTATCGCCAACGACAAACCGATCTTGGTGAAATATAAAGGCGAAATACGCACACCTATCTGGACGTTTTATTCCGAAAAATCCTTTGGAGGCGACTTTGGCACAGAAGCGCTCTATCGCCATGAAGAAGTGCAATGTTTGATCGTGACGGGTGGTTTGGATCTGTGTTTTGACGATCCAGAAGGATATATGGCTGATGCTGAAGACGGCATTATTGAAGGCGACGAGATTGAAAAAGGGTGGATGATTTGGCCGCCCATTCGCTATAGCTACCGCACACAGGTAGAAGGCCCGGGTGCTGCGCCCTCCCCGCCAACATCTCAAAACATTTTAGGCACAGACGACACCAAGCGCGATGTGCTTTCGCGCGTCATTTATGGCGTCAGAATTTCTGTTCTTTTTACGATCATTGTTTCTGTGATCTCCTCTGCTATCGGTATTCTGGCGGGTGCGATACAGGGGTATTTCGGTGGCTGGGTGGATCTTATTTTTCAGCGCATCTTGGAAATTTGGACTTCGACCCCCTCACTCTATATCTTAATCATCTTATTCGCCATTTTAGGCCGATCCTTTTGGCTCTTGGTGGGGGTCACCATATTATTTGGGTGGGTGGCGCTTGTTGGCGTTGTGCGAGCAGAGTTTTTACGCGCGCGGAATTTTGAATATGTCCGCGCCGCGCAAGCGCTTGGCGTCTCAAACTGGAAGATAATGTTTCGGCATATGCTCCCAAATGCGATGGTTGCGACGCTGACAATGCTGCCCTTTATTGTAACCGGAAATATCGGCACATTAGCAGCGCTTGATTTTCTGGGCTTCGGGCTGCCCTCTTCCCTGCCATCTCTGGGCGAGTTGACACAGCAGGCCAAGCAAAACTTGCAAGCCCCCTGGCTCGCCTTCACCGCCTTTTTTACATATACAATCTTGCTGTCTCTCCTTGTCTTTATTTTCGAAGGCGTTCGAGATGCATTTGATCCAAGGAAGACTTTTAAATGAGTTTACTAGAGTTTTCTGATTTAAATATTCACTTCGAGCAAAGCGGAGAAACAAATCACGCGGTCAAAGGGGTTTCCTTTGAGATTAAAGAGGGCGAAGTTGTTGCTCTTGTTGGAGAATCTGGCTCGGGAAAATCAATTACAGCCCTCTCCAGTGTGCGTTTGCTTGCCGATACCGCCAAAATCTCTGGCTCGATAAAATTTAACGGCAAAGAAATTTCAAACGCACCTCTCAATGACATTCGCGCCATTCGAGGAAATGATATCAGCTTTATTTTTCAAGAGCCGATGACATCGCTAAATCCACTTCATACGCTCGAAAAACAACTGACAGAAATCTTACTCGTCCATCAGGGCCTCAGCGGCAAGGCGGCCCGCGTGCGTGTCATTGAACTGCTAGATCAGGTTGGCATACATGATGCCGAAAGTCGCTTGAAAGATTACCCTCATCAATTCTCGGGTGGGCAAAGGCAGCGCATCATGATCGCGATGGCGCTTGCAAATTCTCCCCGCCTTTTGATTGCGGATGAACCAACAACAGCCCTTGATGTGACCATACAAGCTCAAATTCTTGATTTATTAGATGATATCAAGCAACAAAATAATATGTCTATGCTGTTCATCACGCATGATTTAAATATCGTGCGCCGCATTGCGGACCGTGTTTGCGTGATGAAAGACGGTGAGATTGTGGAAACAGGTACGACCGCTGAAATTTTTACGAACCCTAGGCATCCCTACACACAAATGCTTCTCGCTGCGGAAGTGATCGGCAATCCTCCTTGCGTTCCTGAAAACGCTCAGATAGTCGCACAAGCTCAAGACTTGCGGATTTGGTTCCCTATTAAACGGGGCTTTTTGAAGCGCACAGTCGGCCATATCAAGGCTGTTAATCGTGCGGATTTTTCGGTTCGAGCGGGTGAAACAGTTGGTATTGTTGGGGAATCTGGCTCTGGCAAGACCACCTTAGCCTTGGCCACAATGCGCTTGATTTCATCTGACGGCAAAATTGTCGTCTTAGGAAATGACATTCAAAAAATGAGCCGCAAAGAACTGCAACCAATCCGCAGCGACATGCAAATTGTTTTTCAAGACCCCTACGGATCGCTTTCACCGCGTATGACAGTCTCCCAAATCATCGCTGAAGGCCTCCAAATTCATGGGCTGGGCGATTATAAAAGTGAAACCGATGCGGTGATAGAAATTATGCGCGAAGTTGGCTTAGATCCAGAGGTACGTCATCGATATCCTCATGAGTTTTCAGGCGGCCAACGGCAAAGAATTGCAATTGCACGCGCCATGATTTTAAGACCAAAACTTGTTGTTCTCGATGAACCAACTTCTGCATTGGATATGACAGTTCAGGTCCAAATCGTTGAATTGCTGAAAGAATTGCAAGAAAAATACCAACTCGCATATCTCTTTATCTCTCATGATCTACGCGTAGTACGCGCCCTTTCTCATCATGTTATGGTGATGCGTAAAGGGGATGTTGTTGAAGCGGGACCCACAGCACAAATTTTTGATGCTCCACAGGAAGAATACACAAAAGAGTTAATTGGAGCAGCGCTGGATCTCAAAGCCTAATGCGGGCCACAGCCGCCGTGTTAGTGGCTTGCAACCAGTGGCTTGCCATTCTTCTGGTGTCGGCTCAATAATTTTTTGATTTTATTTTTTTGGGGCGCAATAGGGCGGACGGAAGCAATAGTTTCCGTTTGCTCAATAATTTGGGGGAATAAAAGGCAGAGCTCTCGGTAAGCGTCATGCGATATATTTTTGCGGACTTGCGGGCCAATGAGCAAGCTTTCTGATAGAGCCCCATTAGAATATACAATTTCATGATTTTGGAAAAATAAATGATAATATTCTATGGATTGGCACGCGTCGACGACGAAAATTTTACCTTCAGTTAGAAGCTTAATAGCAGGGACAAGGACATCAAAACTGCCAAACATCTTCTGCGCAATCTTCGAGGATATCAGAACGCGGTGCTGTGGCGATAGAAGGAGGTCCTTATAGGGCTGGCCCTTGCCCAGCGCGCCGGCTTTTATGCAGACGGGCTTCAGCTCTGGGCGCCGCTCCAGCTCTGACACACTGAGGGATCTTTTTAAGATGCAGCCTAATTTTTGATATCCATGATCTAATGTCCAAATCAGATCACCTTCGCGGAGATTTTCAACGGCCACATCGCCATTGGCTGTCTCAATCATTGTCCCCGCACCGAAACACAAAAGATCAGGATCTTGGACTGGCGTAAAAGTTTGAGAGGTTTCTATCGCTGCGGCAAGATCTGAAACATCAAAATCCACAAAGGTAATAAAGGAGGCATCAATCGTGATTGTATTGCCGTCAGGATCCGTTAGCAAAAATACATTCGGTGATGTTTCTACGACAGTGAGATCGCTAAAATTGTAATTGCCAATATATAGCTTATCTCCTGCGGCATTATTGCGCAGGTCAAAATTGATGACAGTATCATTCCCCGCGCTAAAATTAACAATTGTCGATCCACTCGCAGAAAATGCGCCCGCATTGATCGTATCGTTACCGGCCCCACCATCAATATAAACACTTTGGCTACTATCTTGTTGCGTAATTTGATCATCGCCGGCACCGCCAAAAATTTGATCAAAATCATTCGGGCCTCCATTCGCGTTCGTGATGATATCATTACCATCGCCGCCGGAAATGATATCACTTCCTTGCCCGCCAACAAGAGTATCATTCCCCGCACCGCCGATGATAACATCATCACCGCCAGATCCATCCACAAAATCATC
>CALLMA010000094.1 GCA_938008015.1 uncultured Celeribacter sp. | reverse complement strand
GTATCTTTCATTGGGGCTCTGTCATTGGCGGTGCTTTTATATTTCTGGATTGCGGGACTTATTGAAGTCAGCAAAAGATAGTTTGATTAAGGGTATGTGCTATGTATGACATTGAAAAAATCCGCGGCGATTTTCCTATTTTAAATCGTAAAATCAATGGTCAGCCTCTTAGCTATCTTGATAATGGAGCCTCTGCGCAAAAGCCGCAAGTTGTGATCGATGCGATTACACGTGCCTATAGTGATGAGTATTCAAATGTTCACCGTGGTTTGCATTATCTTTCAAATTTGATGACGGAGAAATATGAAAATACCCGTCAAATTGTTCAAAGGTTTTTGAGCGCCGAGCATGAAGATGAAATTATCCTCACATCAGGGACGACCGAAGGGATTAACCTCGTTTCCTATGCTTGGGCCGCAAATATGCTTAAAGCGGGTGATGAGATTTTGGTATCTGTGCTTGAGCATCATGCCAATATTGTGCCATGGCATTTTCTGCGAGAGAGACTAGGCATTGTTATCAAATGGGTGGATTGCGATCAAAATGGGGCGCTTGATCCACAAGCCGTTATTGATGCGATGTCACCGAAGACAAAACTTGTCGCTATAACGCAGATGTCGAATGTGACGGGAACGAAGGTTGACGTCAAAACAATCTGCCATGCCGCAAGAGAGCAGGGGATTGCGACGCTTGTAGATGGATCTCAAGGCGCTGTTCATGGCCCTGTTGATGTGCAAGAGATTGGTTGTGATTTTTATCCGATCACAGGGCATAAACTTTACGGGCCTTCTGGCTCTGGTGCGATTTATATCCGTGCTGAACGCCAATCTGAAATGCGCCCCTTTATTGGTGGCGGTGATATGATTGATACGGTTAGTAAAGAGGGTATTACCTACGCCAAACCGCCGCTCAAATTTGAAGCGGGAACGCCAGGTATCGTGTCAACGATCGGAATGGGTGTGGCGCTGGATTATCTGATGAATATTGGAATGGATAAGATTGCAGCGCATGAAGCTGAGATTGGCCAATACGCGGCGATGAAGCTCAACGCTTTAGATTGGCTGCATATTCAGGGGCAGGCTCATAATAAAGGTGCGATTTTCTCTTTCACGATGGATGGGGCGCATGCGCATGATATTTCAACGGTGCTTGATAAAAAAGGCGTCGCCGTGCGCGCTGGCAGTCATTGTGCTATGCCTTTAATGCAGCATTTTAGTATTTCTGCGAGTTGTCGTGCGAGCTTTGGGATGTATAATACTCATGCCGAAGTTGATCGACTGGTCTCGGCTTTAGAGCTTTGCCATGATTTCTTTGCTTAAACTTCTTTGATTGTCGCTTAATTTCTTCTATTGAGCGCGTTTTAAATTATTTAAAATGGGTGCTCCTATGACGAAAATTAATAACACACGAGGGGCATTCCTTGTTGTTGCCTCCATGGCTGGTTTTACGGCTGAAGATATTTTTATTAAATTATTGAGCGGTCAATTTCCACTTGGGCAACTTATTTTTAGTCTCGGTGTGCTGAGTTTTGTCGTATTTGGGGCTCAGATCATCTATGAGCGCCAAAATTTATTGCAAAAAGTTTATTGGCAACCAAAGATCATCTTTCGGATGTTTTTTGAAGGCTTGAGCTGCATGAGCTTTTCTTACGCTTTGAGCCAGATTGATATCTCGACAGTCGCCGCCGTGTTTCAAACGACACCTCTTGTCACAACCTTATTTGCGGCCGTTTTCTTAAAAGAAGCTGTTGGATGGCGCCGGTGGAGCGCTATTTCAATTGGATTTATCGGCGTGCTCTTGATCGTGCGCCCTGGGTTTGAAGGGTTTGAACCTATTACTATTTTTGTGATTATTTCAGTGGTGTCTGTGGCAATCCGAGACTTGCTGACGCGCAGTCTACCTGAGGGCATTCCTTCTTCTGTCATCAGCTTTCAAGCGCTCAGTACATTCATTCCATGCGGATTGATTTTGCTCTATCTGCAACAAGAAACAATGAGTGCGCTGAATGCTTTTCAGATTTCAGCGACTATTCTAGCGGGGCTTTGTGGCATATTGGGTTATTTCGCATTGGTCTTGGCCTTAAGAACCGCAGAGACGGGGGCGATTATGCCATTTCGCTATATGCGCCTCGTTTTTTCGATGATTGGCGGCATGATTGTCTTTTCTGAGCAACCAGATTTGCCGACGCTTATTGGCGCAAGTTTGATTTTGCTTGCGGGCATCTATACATTTTTCCGAGAAAGAAAGTTGCAAAAGCAGCAAGCTTGATTGATTTTGATTAAATTCTCGACATCATTCGAGTTTTTCTTTGAATCTATAATGCAGTTGCCGCAGTTTCTTGACCTTAAGAAGGGGCATGATATTGATTTACATATGCGCCCAAAATACAAATAAAGGATTTATTTATGAGCACAATTATTGACGTTATCGGCAGAGAAATTCTTGATAGCCGCGGTAATCCGACTGTTGAGGTGGATGTCATCTTAGAAGATGGCACAATGGGGCGCGCTGCTGTGCCATCTGGCGCTTCTACAGGTGCTCATGAGGCTGTTGAAAAACGTGATGGTGATAAGACACGCTATATGGGCAAAGGTGTCACGGAAGCTGTTGCAGCGGTGAATGGCGAAATTTGTCAAGCGCTTGTGGGCATGGATTCCACTGAGCAAGAAGCTGTTGATGCCGTCATGATCGAACTTGATGGCACTGCAAATAAAGGCCGCCTTGGTGCGAATGCTATTTTAGGCGTCTCTCTTGCGACAGCTAAAGCGGCGGCTGATTATTCTGCACTGCCTTTATACCGTTACGTTGGCGGATCAAGTGCGCGCGTTCTTCCTGTACCTATGATGAATATCATTAATGGCGGTGAACATGCGGATAACCCGATTGATATTCAAGAATTCATGATCATGCCAGTTTCTGCTTCTAACATTAAAGAGGCAATCCGCATGGGGGCAGAGGTTTTCCATACGCTCAAAAAAGAGCTTTCTAATGCAGGTTATAATACAGGCATTGGGGATGAAGGTGGATTTGCGCCTGCGATCAACTCTTCTCGTGAAGCTTTGGATTTCATTATCTCTTCCATTGAGAAAGCAGGTTATAAAGCGGGAGAAGATATTTATCTCGCGCTCGATTGTGCCTCTTCTGAATATTATAAAGATGGAAAATATGAGATTTCAGGTGAAGGAAAATCGCTGACATCTGAAGAAAATGCGCAGTATTTAGCCGATCTTTGTGCTGATTATCCGATCATCTCCATTGAAGATGGTATGGATGAGGATGATTGGGCCGGCTGGAAGCTTCTCACAGATAAAATTGGTGATAAAGTTCAGCTCGTGGGTGATGATCTCTTTGTGACAAACCCAGTGCGCCTCGCAGATGGGATCAAGCAAGGCGTTGCAAATTCGATGCTTGTGAAGGTAAATCAAATTGGATCACTTTCTGAGACATTAAAGGCCGTCGATATGGCGCATCGTGCGCGTTATACAAATGTCATGTCGCACCGCTCTGGTGAAACAGAAGATGCCACAATCGCTGATCTCGCTGTTGCAACCAATTGCTGCCAAATCAAAACAGGCTCGCTCAGCCGTTCTGACCGCATGGCAAAATACAACCAACTGATCCGCATCGAAGAACAGCTTGGTGCAACTGCTGAATATGCTGGGCGTTCTATTTTGAAGGCTTGATTTTAGCTCGAAGATCAAAAGAAAGCCCTGCATTTTGTGGGGCTTTTTAACGCGTACCTCGAACTTTAAGTGCTTCTTAACAAACAGATTTTTTAAGTCCGAAAATAAGTGTTCAAAATGTTGACTTTATTGATGACCCAAAATACGCTTGATGTGTATTGAAAGAATGAAGGATAAAGTACATGCGCCTAATATTACTGATTTCAGCTATCGTCTTTGTTGCGTCGTGTGTCAACGAGGCACAGCATTCTCAAATGGCTAAAGATAAACCTGAAGTAATGATCAATATGGATAAATTTGCTATAAAGTGTATTGATGATCCGAAATCTTTAGGATTTGCAGATTCGCAAGAATGCTTTTCTCATGCACAAAAAATGTTCAATAGTAATAAATAGTTTTAATATCTATTGCCGTGACATTTGACGCAATGTTTTGGTATATTATCCTAATATGATTGTTAAATTGGGTGATTTTAGTGCTTTAGTTAGTAATAAAATGCTGAACCGATAATGATGTATTTAAACAATAGACTAATTAACAATACGGCGCAAAAAATGCGACGTATTGTTTTTTAACAAGAATATGTCTTAAGCCGCTTTTGAAGCGTTATTCTCTTTGAGCCAGTTTAGCACTGTTTCTGGCGAAGATACACCATAAGGGTCTGAACCGTGATTGTCTTCAAGGCCTGGCTCTTCGAACCATGCTTCAACAACACCATCATTGATGATCGCTGCATATCGCCATGAGCGCAGACCGAAACCTAGGTTATCTTTGCGAACAAGCATGCCCACGCGGCGTGTAAACTCACCTGATCCATCAGGGATCACAGATACATTTTCAAGGTTTTGCGCTTGTGCC
>CALLMA010000093.1 GCA_938008015.1 uncultured Celeribacter sp. | reverse complement strand
GTTTTGCAAAAATGATGGCAGCCGCTGGAAAGGCCTCACCCGCTTTGAGCAAACTGGCTGTGGCGCATGAAGTGATTTCTGAGCTGGCAAAATTCATCCACGCAAAGGGGCAAGATACACGCGCTTCACAAGCCTTTTTAGAGTTGATTGAGCCCTTTGGTGAGCATTTGGCAAAGGATGCGAAATGGAAATGAAGCCTAAAGAGTTCTTAGCGCTCATCGCGGATATCGCTGAGAGCTTTCGAAAGAAAATTGAACTTGAGGTTGAAGCCTTTGAGGTCGATGAAGAGGCACGCCTTGAGCGGCGAAAAAAGGCACTTGATCCACAAACTGGCTACCGTTTTTTTGCAAAAACCTATTTTCCCCATTACCTGAATAAACCAGATAGCAAGCTGCATGATGACTTGATGGATCATATTTTGCCGACTGTCTTATTTGGAAACGGTCATGCGCGTAAGGGCATTATCGCCCCGCGAGGGGCGGCGAAGTCAACACATGTTTCTTGCATTTTTCCTCTCCATGCCCTCATCACACAACGCAAGCATTATATTTGCTTGGTAATGGATGCTTTTGATCAAGCCGCCGTGGCGATAGAATCCATTAAAGCGGAGCTCGAATTTAACCCACGTCTTGCTTATGACTTTCCTGAGATCATGGGGGTTGGCCGTGTTTGGCGCGAGGGCATGATTGTCACAAGCGCCAATGTGAAGATCGAAGGGTTTGGCACAGGTAAAAAAGTTCGGGGTCGCCGTCATGGTCCGCACCGCCCTGATCTGATTATCTTTGATGATATTGAGAATGATGAGAATGTTGAAAGCCCGCGCCAAAGGGATAAGCTCTACAGATGGGTGAATAAAGCCGCGATGAAGCTTGGGCCAACGGATGGTTCAATTGATGCGCTTTATGTGGGCACTATTTTGCACTTTGATGCGGTAATCAAGCGGATGGCCAAAAAGCCTGGTTGGAATTTTAAGGCCTATCAGGCGATTTTGACTTTTCCCGATCGCATGGATTTATGGGATAGGTGGGAAGAGCTTTTTATTAATGATGATCCAAATGCGGAAGCCTTTTATCTCCAGAATAAGGCTGAGATGGATCAAGGGGCGGTGCTTAATTGGCCGCAAATGCAATCTTTGCTGTTTTTGATGAAAGAGCGCGCGGGCGATCATGAAAGTTTTGAAAGCGAATATCAAAACAATCCGGTATCCAAGGATAATCCTTTTCAAGATTTGCGCTATTGGGTCTCGCCTAATCGCAATTGGCTCTATTTTGGCGCAATTGATCCAAGCCTTGGTAAACGGGGCTCTAATGGTGATCCTTCGGCGATCTTAGTGGGTGGATTTGATAAGGAGAGCGGAGTGCTCGATGTGGTTGAAGCTTCAATCAGCCGGCGCCATCCAGATATTATCACAGAAGATGCAATTAGTTTGCAGCGTGAATATAATTGCCTGATGTGGTTTGTTGAATCAGTGCAGTTTCAGGATTTTTTTCGCGAGCATCTGATGAAAGCTGCCATGAATGCAAAGCCCCCCATTGCCATGCCTTGCATGCCTGTGATGCCGATCACAGATAAAAACCTACGCATTCAGCGCCTACAGCCCCCCACAAAAGCAGGCCTCATCCGCTATCATCAAACACAAAAAACCTTGATCGATCAGCTGCAACAATGGCCACGCGCCGATCATGACGATGGGCCAGATTGTTTGGAAATGCTTTGGGATAATGCGGTGAAAATGTCGCAAGCCTCCGTAAGTATTGGCGGCATTCATCAAGGTGCAGGGCGTAAATCCTCATTTAATGATGGCTATAGTTTAGGATAAAGAGATGGCGACAAAAAATGACAAAAAACTCAAGCCTGCTTTAGGCTCACAAGCGGGCCACACATATCGTTCTGAAATCTACGGCTATTCGAATGTGCTTTGGCCAGAAGATGCGCAATTTTTCGGACAGGGCTTGAAAGGTGGCTTTCAGGTTTATGATGAGATTGCACGCGATGGTAAAGTTGCCTCGGCTCTCATTAAGCGCAAGCAAAAGCTTATTGGGCGTGAATGGAAATTGGAAGCGCCTTTGAATGCGACAAAGAAAGAGCAAGAGGCGACTGATTGGATCAGAGAGCATTTAAGCTCCATTAAATTTGATAAAATCTGCGTAGATCTACTTGATGCCATTCATTACGGGATAGCTTATAGTGAGATACTTTGGGACTATGCAGGTGATAAGGTTGTCATCAATACGATCAAGCCCCGTGTGAAGCATGCTTTTGTTTTTGATAGAAACGAAAAGCTTCGCCTTTTGCAAAATAGCGCAGATATGAGTGGTGAAGAAGTATCTGAGCGCAAGTTTATCGTGCACAAATATCGTGATGACGATAGACGCCCTTATGGCTTGGGTCTTGGTTATGAGCTTTTCTGGCCGTCTCAATTCAAACGCCGTGGTGTCGCCTATTGGCAGAAATTTCTGGATAAATGGGCCAATCCTGTTCCAGTTGGGAAGGTTTTGCCAGGAACAAGTGAGGCAGATCGCGCGCAGCTTGTCAATTATTTGCAGACCGTAAATGAATCGAGCTCATTTGTGATTAATATTGGCGAAGAAGTGGAGACTTTCGAATCCTCGCGTTCAGGCACTGCCGAATATGAACCTTGGAAACGGGCATGGGATGAAGAGATTTTGCTTATTGTTTTGGGTGAAACGCTCACAAGTATGGTCGGCAATCATGGCTCTTATGCGGCTGCAAAAACGCATTCAGATATTTTAGACGATTTGATTGATATGGATAGCGATTTGCTTTCTGGCACGCTCAATGAAACTTTAATCAGCTGGCTGGTTGATTTTAATTTTGGGGGCTGTCGTCCACCGCGTATTTGGTGGGAGCTTCCTGCTGATGAACTCGCAGAAGAAGAACTTGCCATCAAGCGTGCAGAGCGCCGCAAAGCAGAGCTTGAACTATATGCGCAGCAAAAAGAACTAGGCTTTGAGCCTGTTGATGCCGATTGGATCAGCAAATCGCAAGGCCAAGAGATGCACGAAATTAAAGCCGCCCTTCAAAGCAAGGCGGATGTTTTAAAATTCCCGATCTCTAAAAAAAAAAGCGCTTCATTCGATTGAGCTAACTGCGCAAACAGATGAGGCCATGCCAAAAGATCAAACGCTGAGCGAGATGTTTCTCGCTGTTTTTGAAGAGAGCTTTGAGGCTTTGCGTGCGGAATTTATTAAAACGGATACGCTTGAAGAGTTTTATAATCTCAGCGCCCAACATGCTGCTAAACCGGTTGGGGCGCAATTCGCCGAGGGCTTTGGTGATGCGTTGATCCTGGCGCATCTTTTAGGACGCGCGGAGGTGTTGGAAGAACTTGATGAGAGTGAAAGCTTTGTAGATTTTGATTATGCAAATTTGCCCTTCAAAGAGCAGATTGAATTTTTTAGAGGCAAAGTAAATCTGCCAACAAATGAATGGACGGATCTTTTACGTGAAGGTCACGATCGCGCCTTTGTGGTGGCGGGCGCTAATCAGATTGAGATTGTTGAAGATTTCCGCCAAGCGATCGATCGCGCGATGAGTGAAGGCACAAGTTTCCGTGAGTTTCAGCAAGATTTTGATGATATTTCTGCAAAGCATGGTTGGGATTATCGAGGCGAGCGGGAATGGCGGGCGCGAACCATTTATGAAACCAACATGCGCACCGCTTTTATGGCGGGGCGTTTTGATCAAATGTCGCATCCTGATGTGACAACAACGCGGCCCTATTGGCAATATATGCATGGTGAGACACGCCAGCCCAAAATTCCACGCAAATCGCATCAAGCTTGGAGTGGGTTAATCCTGCGCTATGATGATCCGTTCTGGCAAAAGCATTTCCCGCCCAATGATTGGAAATGTTCATGCGGGGTGCGTACGCTTTCTGATCGGGATCTTGAGCGCATGGAGCGAGAGGTGGATGCCGCTCCTGATCGTGGTGAACGTCTTGAAACTATTCGCACGACTGGTGAGCGCGTTTCTGTACCAAACGGTGTGGGGCTTGGATGGGATTATCAACCGGGTCGAACATGGTCGCAAGGGCTTGTGCCGAAAGAGCTGCATACCCCTTTAGAGCTGCCCGCTGCCGCGAGAACGCCAGATGTCACGCTCTCAAGTCTCTCAAAGCCCTTTACCAGTGAAAAGCTTACTGAGGGGCTTTCTGATGAAATTTATGCCCGCGCTTTCTTAAACCCCTTTGGCGCAGATATCGGGCGCGGTGTGCTTTTCCGCGATAAAGCAGGGCAGATGATTGCGATCACGGATGAATTGTTGCGTGATGGTGCGGGGGTATTAAAGTCGAATAAATTTGGTCGCGGCCCATATATGGCGCAACTTGCTGAGAGTATTTATGATCCAGATGAAATCTGGGTCAATTGGCAATTCGACACTGTGCAAAAGAGATGGCGGCTTGCGCGCAATTATATTCGCGCAGCTCCAAATGAAGCGGGCTTTGCGGCCTTTTCTTATCGCGATGGTTTGTTCTGGTCTGGAAATACAACATTCTCACCACGCAAAAAAGCGCGTGTGCGTATGAACTATTTAGAAAATTTACGACAAGGTGCTTTGCTATATCGGCGATAAGCGAGGTCTTAAAACGAATAAAGGCAGCAGGATGGCCCGCTGCCTTGCCTTGGCTTTTTAGATGCCCATCCATCGGGCGTAATTGTCCAAGTGAGGATCTTATACTTCAATAAAGGTAAAAAATCAATGTCCGTTGTGATTAAGGCTGATTTGAGTGAGTTTCAAAAAGAGATGCGTGCGCTCATGGTGCAGCTCAAAAATAAATCCCCGCTCTATCGTGATTGGGGAGAGATTATGCATAATTCTACAATGGAGCGTTTTCGCCTTGAAGAAGCGCCAAATGGGCAAAGGTGGCCTGAGCTCTCAAATGCCACAAAGCGTGCGCGCCTCAAACGCCATGGCAATGCACCGATTACGATTTTACGCGAAACGGGCGATCTTGCCGGTTCGTTTCATCCCAAAGCCTCATCAAATCGCCTGGCCTATGGTTCGAATAAAGTTTACGCGGCCATTCACCATGCGGGTGGTAAAGCTGGGCGTGGGCGCAAAGTTGCTATTCCGGCACGAACGATTTTAGGGCTATCCAAAAGAGATCGCGGTGATTTTGAGCATCAAGCGGTTTTGCATCTTAAGCGCAGATAATATTGAACTACAGCGCCTATATGCTGAAACCAAAAAAACAAGCTGTGATCGCCTGCTTTTGTTCAATTATAATTCTTCAAATGAGATGAGGTGAATGCGCTTTGGCTTTAGGCTTTTATCGGCTCTACGCTCACACTCAATGAGTAAATTAGCAATGACCTGCTGGTGGCGGGCAAGCTCTTCAGGGTCAACCGTTGGATACAGATCCATTGGCAGACGCTTAGGAAACCTTTCATCACCAATAATCACTGCTCCCCATCCACTATTAATTTTATCTCTATCAGTTCCGCGTATATCGATTTTAGCGTCAGCGACATCTATAGTTGTACTATCATCAACGGCTTTTAATTCTGCATCGCATGGAAATTCTGCCAATGCTTGACTGTTTATATCTGGCGCGTTTGCGATTTCTATCTTTGCTGATTTATCTTTTTTTGATGGACGTAAAAAATCGGCTACTTTCGGAATAAGTTGTTTTCGTTTCGCCGGCGGCAAACTGCGCTCAAGAGCTTTTTCTATCGTAGCATTATCTTGACCTATCATGCTTGATATTTGCTGGATAACAACATTATTGTCACCTGTGATATGAGGAGCGGCATTTGGTCCTTTGCCTTTTGACCTTGCAACACGATCATAAGCGTATTTCGCAACAACATAGGTAACTGCAAGTGCACCTAATGTGACAAAGCCTTCATATTGTTCTGGTATATCCATGCCAAACATTTGCTCAAGAGATCCAATAACTTTATTTTCTATGTCAGCTTGATACTCGCCATAAATCTCAATGACGAGATCCCAAACCAATGATCCAGTTTCTAATGAATCTACTCTTATTGTTATTTTGTCGAGAGAAAAATTTTGATCTAACTCTGAAAGAAAGTTCACACCTTCTTGAATAAGAACTTTTTGAGCGGATAAGGAGGCGATCACCTCATCAATGGTGTAACTATTGGCAGTATATTTGCCAGAATGTTTAAAAATGGATTTCACAACAAAACTCCCCTGTAAAGAAAAGAGGAATATAAATTTCAACCTAGAGTCAATATGCTAGATTAGGATATGTTGAAAGCGGAAGGTGAATTTATGTGTTTTGAATCTACTGTACGCTTTTTGGAGATATCGCGCTATTTAGTTTTAACATCTGTGATAAATGCAAGTGATCAAAAATTCCTCGCAGAGCGCCGTTAACCTTAATTGCAACCCAAACCACCTAAAAAACATTTACCCCCCGTTAGACCCCCGTTAGATTCGCTTAGAGTTGATTCTGGAGGTTTGTGTTGCTGAGTAAAGTTTTTAAATGGTTTTTTTCATATTTTAATTCTTGGTTTGGGATACAATTGTCTCTTGCTGCATTTTGGTGTCTTAGTATGCCACTCATCTTTATGTGTCTGCTTGTTGAGTATGGTTTGTACTTGGGGTCACAGGGTACGGTTAATCCAATACCCAGAACGCTTTTTTATATTTTTGACAGCACTGAGTTGCAGACGCGATTATTGTGGTCCGGTTGCATAGTAGCTCCATGGTTTTGGGCCGGGGCTTTGAGGCTATTCCAAGATAATGACGATACTCAACTCGTTATCAATTTTATATTCTTAATGCTTAATGTGCTGGTTAATGCGGCTTTCATAGGTAATATCTATGGAAATTATGGTCCGCCTGGGCGTTGGATCTTAGAATTTCTCCACCATCTTGTGTAATATTTTATGTTTTTTCACAAACTAAGCCGGCTTAGATAAATTTTCACTCTGATTTTTGCGAGATTGATCTCATCAATTTTGCAAAGGTCTGGTTTTGTCTAAAGAAATTACAACATCAAAGTGGGTGGAAGTCTTTCGCCCTGGGTCTTTCAAGTCGATGAATGGTTCTGAGGCGGTGTTTTCGTCTGAGGATGTCACGGCAATTGCGGAAGGCTATGATGCAGGTGGCGCGCCTGCGCCGGTTGTCGTTGGTCATCCAAAGCATGATGATCCTGCTTTTGGGTGGGTGAAAGGCTTTTCCGTTTCA
>CALLMA010000092.1 GCA_938008015.1 uncultured Celeribacter sp. | reverse complement strand
GCAATAAAATTAATGGGTCCTGAGCCTAAGCAAAACTCCGACCAACAAAAACGAACGCAACAGCCCCTAAGTTTCCAATAAAAAACTTGCAATCAAATCATTTCTACCTAAAGGTGTAAGACATACTGAACAGATTGGAGGAAAATAGTATGATACCTTTAGCACTTGTTGCTCAAGGAGCATCCCTAATTTCTTCCTTTATTGGTTCGTCAGGCCCTTCTTCTGTTCAAGTCCAGCTGGAAATTCTAAATCAGCTCAATGAAATCAACGCCAATATCACACGACAAAATGAAATCCTCGTGGAGATAAGCAAAAAAATCGATCAAATACCCGAGAAGCAAGCTCTTTTTTCTGCTAAGATCGCTGCCACAGATGTTGAAACCGCCATAAGCAAAATTTTCCTTGCGCTAAGGCCAGATGGGATACAGGTCACTGATCCGGAAGCACACTTCGACAGTTTGGTTTTACAATATGAAGTTGTCGAAAAAGCCTTCGGGGATATCGTGTCTGTTTTCAAGCATACAAGGCCCTTTTCCCCCGAAGCTACATAAACGGACAAATTTTGTGTTAGCGATTTGTTGATTGATTTTTGCGCGAATGTTCCGTAAATATATGCCGTTATAATAATGGAGATATAGACATGAAGCAGCGCTGGTCATCCGAAGAGCTGAGCCAATATTGGGTTTTGCGGGATGATGAGCTGGAGCTTTTAAAGGGCAAGTCTGATCTTGGTCGTGTGCTGTTTGGATTTTTGCTTTGTTACTATCGTTACTATGCGAGTTTTCCCCGAGATTTGCGACATTTATCACCTGAAGTTTGGGCATTTTTGTGTGGTCAATTGGGGTTATCGGTGACACTTTCGGATTTTGACGGGCCATCTTTGGCGCGGATGATACGGCGTTTATCTGGAGAGGTGCGTAAATTTTTGGGCATTCGGCGACTTAATCAATCGGGCCGTGATCATTTTCTATCTTGGGCTTTGCATTTTTTGTTTTCTGATGACGAAGCAGAGGCGCGCCGTAACTTTCGTATTCGCGAATGGTTTTCAGAAAATGGATATGAGCTTCCGTCGGCAAAATTATTGTCCCGCCTTACGGCTTCAGCGCATCGACATTTTGAAGAGCGCTTTTTTAAAGACATTGTTGCCCGCTTAGATGCCAAACAACAAAAAGCACTTGAGGATTTGCTGGATAGCACTGGTGGTTTATCAGGTTTCGCCTTTCTTCAAGGCGGATCAGGCAAGGCAAGCTTAGCAACGGCTTTGAAAATGGCTGAGCAACTTGATCGCATTGCGGGCGTCAAGTTGCCTGATGATGTCTTGGATGGTTATTCTCACGCGTTATTGAACAAATATCGCATGCGTGCAGGTGCAGAAGATGTCTATCAAATGGGGCGTCATCCGCGCATAGTACGCCTTGGGCTTTTAACTGTTTATGTGGCCTTAAGGCGTGGCGAGATTGTTGATAGTCTGATTGATGCGCTGATTGCGATCACACATAAGATCTCAATAAACGCCGAGAAGAAAGTGGTTTCTCAGTTAGTCCGCGAATTCACCAAAGTGCGCGGTAAGACCACGCTTTTATTTCGAATGGCCGAAGCGGCAGATAGTAATCCTGAAGGGCGTATTTGCGATATTATTCATCCAGTTGTCAGCGGAGCGGTTATTTCCAATCTGGTAAAGGAATATAAATCGGATGGCCCAGCCTATAACCATCGGGTGTATCAAAAGCTACGTGCATCCTATGCACAGCACTACCGGCGTATGATGTCGCCCATGCTTGGGGCGCTCGAGTTTCAATCTAACCTAGCACACTGCCAAAACCTACTTACAGCTTTGGATTTAATCGGATCACCATCATTATCTGGAAAGCGCTATTTTGACTCCAAGGACGTGCCTATTGATCATGTTGTGCCCAACAAATGGCGAGATCTCCTCATTGAAGGCCCTAAACGCGGTGAAGCGCGGATCAACTGTATCAGCTATGAGATTTGCGTTTTGCATAGCTTGCGCAAAAGACTACGTACCAAAGAGATTTGGGTTAAGAGTGCGCGCAAATATTGCGATCCGGCCAAGGATTTGCCGCAAGATTTTGAAAATCGGCGCGCAGATTATTATGCGCGACTTTCATTGCCGTCAAATGCAGCAAACTTTGTCTCAAAATTATCGGATAAAATGCAACATGCGCTCGAGGCATTTGATAAAGGTCTGCCTAATAATAGGGATGTCAGAATTCGCAGGTCTAACGGTAATCCGCGATTTTCGGTATCCCCCCTCCAAGCATTGCCAGAGCCAGAAAACATTGAGGCTCTAAAAAACGAGCTTACCAACCGTTGGGGTGAAACAAGTTTACTAGACGTTCTCAAAGAGGCCGACCTTTGCACCCAGTTTAGTCACTCATTCACCTCTCTTGCTTCAAGGCAGCATTTGCCGCCAGATGAATTGTCGCGCCGATTGATCCTAGCGCTTTACGGAATTGGAACAAATATCGGCCTTAAGCCGCTCGCTAATCTAGAAAATGACGTTAGCTATAAAGAGCTTTATTATGTAAAGCAGCGATTTCTTCACGCTGATAATCTAAGGCAAGCAACTAGGAAAATTGCAGATGCCACGATGCAGTTACGTCTGCCGCATATTTGGGGTGAGGCTTCCACTTCATGCGCTTCAGATTCAACTAAAGTTTCCTCGTGGGATCAAAACCTCATGACAGAATGGCATGTCCGTTATGGTGGGCGTGGCGTGATGATCTATTGGCACATTGATAAGAATTCGACCTGTATTCATTCGCAATTGAAAAAATGTTCTTCCTCTGAAGTTGCGGCTATGATTGAGGGCGTTTTGCACCACTGCACAGAAATGGAAATCAACCAACACTATGTGGATACACATGGTCAAAGTGTGATCGCCTTTGCGTTTTGTGAATTGCTTGGCTTTTCCTTGATGCCTCGCTTCAAGGGGATCAACCACCAAAAACTGGTGCGTGCTCTTCCTAAAAACCAACAGCGATATACCAACATTGATGACATGTTCATGCAGCGTCCAATTAATTGGACGCTAATCAAAGAACAATATGATGAGATGGTAAAGCTTGCCACCGCTTTGAAAGAGCGAACTGCTGAGCCAGAAGCCATTTTACGCCGTTTCTCTCGTGAGGCGGCAAGCCATCCAACCTATGCTGCCCTCATAGATCTTGGTCGCGCCACCAAAACTATATTCCTGTGTGAATATTTGGGCTCGGAAAAAATACGGCGTGAAATCCATTCCGGCCTTAACGTTGTTGAACGGTGGAATGGGGTGAATAATTTTATCTATTTTGGTAAAAGTGGTGAGATCGGCAGTAATCGATTTGAAGCCCAAGAGACATCCGTACTTTCTCTGCATCTCCTGCAATCTGCTATGGTCTATATCAACACAATCATGATCCAAGAGGTGCTGGCTGATCCCGATTGGTCAAACCGCATGACAGACCGCGATTGGTCGGCGCTTTCTCCGCTCGCCCATCGTCATATTAATCCATACGGTCGCTATACGCTGGATATGAGCGCCAGATTACCACTCAATGTTAAGGGGATCGCCGCATGACACATTCCGCAACTTATAACAAACGGAACGATTTTTTTAGTGTTGAAAATCAATATACTATAAAATCCGTATCTTTGTTCCGTATTAAGTGTCTCAATATGGAGAAAAAATCATGCTAATCGGCTACGCCCGCGTCTCCACAACCGGACAAAATCTTGAAAGCCAAATTGAGGGGCTCAAAGCGGCTGGATGCGAGAAAATCTTTCAAGAAAAAATTACCGGCTTTGATCGCAACCGCCCCGAACTTGCCAAAATGATGACAGCGATTAACGAAGGTGATACGATCATCATCACCAGCCTTGATCGGCTGGCCCGCTCTACCCATGACCTTTTTGTCATCAGCGATAAAATCGAAAAAAATCAGGCCTCATTCCGTTCATTACGTGAGCCTTGGGCAGACACCACAAACTCCATGGGAAAGTTCTTATTCACTGTTTTTGCAGGACTTTCAGAACTAGAACGCAACATCATTAACGAGCGCACCGAAGAAGGTAGACGCCTTGCCATAAAACGCGGCGTCAAGTTCGGCCGCAAACAAAAACTCACCCAACACCAACAAGATCAAGTTCGCGCCATGCTCGAGAGCAACCAC
>CALLMA010000091.1 GCA_938008015.1 uncultured Celeribacter sp. | reverse complement strand
AGCGACCCAATGCTGCAATCAAAATGAAATGGAAAAACTTTTCTGGTGATTATGTTTCTGTTTTGGATGAAAAGGGGAAGCAGGAGTTTGAAATATATTGCTTGCCAAAATTAAGGGCTGCAATTCATAGTTTCCCAAAGCAGGGAGAGCATATTTTTGCGAAAAGCTTGAAGGAACATAAAACTTATTCATCCATAGAGACACAATTTAGGCGGTGGCGCAAATCGCTTGGAGAGGCGGCTAAACCGTTCGTGCTTCACGGCTTAAGGAAGCTATCTATTGTTCAATTAGCAGAGGCCGGATGCAGTGATGCAGAGATACAAGCAATAACAGGGCAAAGCTTGGAAATGGTGGCGTATTACCGACAAGGCGCGAGTCGCAAAGCCTTGTCAAAATCGGCTCAATTGAAGCGATTAGAAAATGAGAACATTTAAAATGTTTGACCAGAGTGTTTGACCAGAGAAATTTTAAGGAAGTCTTACAAAATGACTAAACTATATAAGGCATTGAAAATGTTGGTACCCGTGGGCGGACTCGAACCGCCAAGCCTGTTAAGGCGGGGGATTTTGAATCCCCTGTGTCTACCAATTCCACCACACGGGCAGATTATCTATTGTAGATAACTGTTGAAGATCATTTACAGAAAGCGATTAGGGAGGTCCAGAGAGAAAATGCATTTTATATGAAAATTTATGTAAGGTGGATAAATCTGTTTTATCCAATCAAGTCGCTATAGGCTGCTTTTTCATAATGCGTTTTTAAATGTTCTAATGCGATCCGCAAAACAATCTTTCCAGAGCGTGAAGACCACCGCATTTTCTTTTCGACTTGTTCCATGCCATATAAATAACAACAGCAATATAGAGCAACATCTGCAAGGCCTGAGCCTAAGCTCTCGAGGGCAATTTCAACTCTTGCAGCAGATGCTCCAGCTCCAAAACCCCTGGCGTCTTCATCCTTCCATCTGCGGTCTTTATTCGTCAGAAAATCAGACCATTTGCGTGGAATCTTTTCACCAATTTGCGAGACTTCAAAGTCTTCGCGGAGTTTTTCAGCGGCTTTTAGCAAGTCAGGCGTTAAGAAATACGACCCATCCGCGTTCATTCTGCGCGCTAGGATGGCGATAGGGCTTTCTGCATCGCAATATCTTATTCTGGCTTTTTTTGCCTTATTTAAGGGCTGTTCATTCTCTTGATCTTGCTCTTTATCTTGCGCAGTAATAAATGAGTAGATTGCATCATTATGGCTAATATTTTCAAGGAGATAATTCTTTAATATGGCTTTGCCAGCATGCGTGATTTTATATTTATATGTTGTTTTGAAGGAGTGCGGTTCGATCCAATTGTTTATGGCGAGTGCTTGTGCGATTGATCGGTCAAGAATGGCCGTACGCATCGTTTCATTGTTTGGATATTCGCGTGCGACAATGGCCTTTTCTAAACCTGCTGCGATGACGAGATAAGAATTTTTTTCATTGAGGCGGTTTAATATTCTGGGGGCTTCTGCCTCAAATTTTTTACTGTCTAACAGGGCGCTTGGTTGTGTTTTGTACGGTAATATTGCGTTATGGTTAATTTTATCAATGATTTGGTATGTATCTTCGAATAAGTTAAAAACTTCATCTATGAGAGGGTCGTCTCGCTTGCTTTCATATTTTCGGATTTGACGAAGAATGGTTGAGGGGGCGAGATCTGCTTTGCGTGCAATCTCGCGGATGGATTGGCCAGAAATCGCGTGATCTAGATAATGTTGTGCCGATGTCGGCAACCATGTTGGATACGCGGTATGCATATCCATTGTAATCTCTTCAAATTTCATCTCTTCCCTCTCACTGTTCGTGGTGCTGCATACTTGCCTTGGAACTCGTGACTTACACTTTTGGGTAGTTTTCTTGACTTCTTAAACTTTCACGCAATTTTATTTATTATTTAATAACAGTAAGTTCTGTATTTACGTTTTTGCGCAACACAACTTAAAGGCGTGTAGTGTTTGTGTTGGGTGAAAGGGGCGAAGCCGTCACCTCTCATAAAAGCTTAATACGGAGGATAAAAAACATGCAAAGCCTGCAGTTGGATTTAGAGCAAGAATTCCGCCCACGCCTTTTGGTATCGGCGGCTCAATTTGGCCGGTGCAACTATAAGCGTAAAAAGCATTTGCGAGGCATAATTGGGGAGTATGGCGGACGCAAAGCGCGGTGTGTGTTGCGAATTTTGATTGAATTGGAGAGAGAGTGTGAGCATAAGCGCAAGCTACAAGATGCATCCTATAGTTTTCAAAGACATGTCGAAGTCTTAATTGCCTTACTTGCTGAATATGACGATATGAAATCTTCCTCAATCGCATCAAGCGTCGTAAATCTGCCTCTCAATGAAGAGGAATTATATGGCAAAGTGGCTTTGTGACTTGCCACAATTGCGAATAACTTTTAAATGCGAGTTATGACAGATATATCACATGACCGCCTATTAATCATCGACTTTGGATCACAAGTAACGCAGCTCATTGCTCGGCGTTTGCGTGAGTTGAAAGTTTACTGTGAAATTCATCCTTATCAGAATGTGACTGATGAAAGCTTGCGATCTTTCGCTCCTAAAGCAATCATATTTTCTGGTGGCCCTGATAGCGTGATGCGAGAAGGCTCGCCACGTCCGCCAAAGGCGGCTTATGAATTGGGTGTGCCGATCCTTGGGATTTGCTACGGCCAGCAGGTTATGATGCATGATCTTGGTGGTCGCGTAGAGGCGGGTGAGCATGCAACGGCTGAATTTGGGCGCGCTTTCGTAACGTCGCAAGATAAAGAGCTGCCCCTCTTAAAGGGATGGTTTGCCGAAGACAAAGAGCAAGTTTGGATGTCTCACGGTGATCATGTTGCAGAAATTGCGCCAGGTTTTGAGGTTTATGGCACATCCCCTGGGGCGCCTTTTGCCATAACGGCTGATGTATCACGCAATTTTTATGCGGTGCAATTCCACCCTGAGGTTCATCATACGCCAAATGGTGCCGCGCTTTATGAAAACTTCGTCAAGCTTGCTGGGTTTAAAGGCGATTGGACGATGGGCGCATATCGCGAAGAGATGATTGCGAAAATTCGGGAGCAAGTCGGCGATAAAAAAGTTATTTGTGGCCTCTCAGGCGGCGTTGATAGCTCGGTTACGGCGATATTGCTCAATGAAGCTATCGGTGATCAGCTGACGTGCGTTTTTGTCGATCATGGTCTTTTGCGTCTTGAAGAGGGGGCGCAAGTGGAAAAAATGTTCCGCGATAATTACAACATCAATCTTATTGCTGCAGATGAAAGTGATCTTTTCTTAGATGCGCTCGAAGGTGTTAGCGATCCGGAAGTGAAGCGCAAAACGATCGGCAAGTTGTTTATTGATGTGTTCCAAAAATACGCCGACCAAATTGAGGGTGCGGAGTTTTTGGCGCAAGGCACATTATATCCTGATGTGATTGAATCAGTGTCTTTCTCTGGCGGTCCTTCTGTCACGATTAAGTCGCATCATAATGTTGGCGGTTTGCCAGAAAAAATGGGCTTGAAGCTCGTTGAGCCATTGCGTGAGCTTTTCAAAGACGAAGTGCGCGAATTGGGCCGTGAGCTGGGCCTCCCTGATAGTTTCATTGGGCGTCACCCATTCCCTGGCCCAGGCCTTGCGATCCGTTGCCCTGGTGAAATTTCTCGCGAAAAACTTGATATTTTGCGGAAAACGGATGCTGTTTATATTGATCAAATTCGCAAGCACGGTCTTTATGATGAGATTTGGCAAGCTTTTGCAGCCATTTTGCCAATGAAGACAGTTGGCGTTATGGGCGATGGTCGCACATATGATTATGCGGTCGCGCTACGCGCTGTGACGTCAGTTGATGGAATGACGGCTGATTACTATCCTTTTACGCATGAGTTCTTGGGAGAGACATCCACTCGAATTATCAATGAAGTCAAAGGTGTAAACCGCGTGTTTTATGATTGTACTTCAAAGCCTCCGGGCACGATTGAACTGGAGTAAGTTCACTAACCTAAATTATTGATTTAAAAAGGCAGTCGTACAGTAAATGTGTAACTGCCTTTTTTTAAAATTTACTATCTTTATTTGTACTCTTTCGTCGTGTTTTCGAGAATATTATGGTAATATGAGAGAAGCAGCAGGGCGTCTTGATACGTGCCTATCATTCGAGGCTGCTTGGTCTTTACTTGCCATGTAAAATACGTCGCTTTTGTTGATTGTGAAATAAATTTCATAGCCAGCGTTTTGATTGAATACTTGTGTTCGTTAAATTGATTTAATTTATTTGAAATCGTTATGGCATGTTGAAATGATTTGATAGCGATGTAAACACAATTCAATACGTGAATAGGGCGAATAATGATAGAAGGAAACGAGATACATAGAAAGCTTACCTGCCATTGCGGTGCTGTTGAATTGGAACTTACATTGCCGAAAGGTTTAGAAAAACTGAGGCGATGTAACTGCTCTATATGTAGTCGAAGAAACGCTGTTGTCGCATCTGTTGATCTCGAAAATTTGCGCATCGTGAAGGGGCATAACGATTTAAAAGAATATACTTTCAACACGCACGAAGCGAAGCATTTCTTTTGTTCTCGATGCGGAATTTATACGCATCATCAACGACGTTCTGTGCCGACTGAATATGGCTTTAATATAGCCTGTTTGGAAGGTGTGAAAATTGAAGATTACATCAATGTTCCATATTTTGATGGTAAAAATAATCACCCAAAGGATATTCAATAGCAGAGCATTTAAAACTTTAAAAAATGCTGTTTATTTGGGATAAAGTTCATATTTATAATTTGAAAAAAGGCCGCAATTTGCGGCCTTCATTTTTACTTATGCCTCAAAGCATTACCTTGTCACAATCTCAGGCCCCATAACGGCATTGGGCAGGACTGTCGAAATCCAAGGCACATAGGTGACTAAGACCAAGAAGACGAACATGATTGCCAAGAAGGGCAGGGCCGCGCGAACAACCCCCATCATAGACATATTCGCAACACCTGCTGTCACAAAGAGATTGAGGCCCACAGGCGGTGTGATCATACCGATTTCCATATTTACAACCATGATGATGCCGAGATGAATTGGATCAATCCCAAGCTCAATTGCAATCGGAAAAACAAGCGGTGCAACAATCACTAAAAGCCCACTTGGCTCCATAAATTGCCCACCTATGAGCAAAATCACATTCACAATCACAAGGAACATGACGGGCCCAAAACCGTAAGAGAGCATCCACTCCGTGATCTTTTGCGGAATTTGTTCATCCGTAATAACGTGTTTCAAAATCAGGGCATTTGCAATGACGAACATCAATGTGATGATAAGTTTGCCCGCGTCTTTAAGGGTTGCGAGTGTATCTTTATGCCAAAAAGCCGTGATGAGAGCATGAGGTTTTTGCGATAGGCGTGAGCCATCTGAAAGAGGGCCCATATCGCGGTAAACAAAGCAAGCGACGATGAAGGCGTAAACAGAAGCCACTGCAGCCGCTTCAGTCGGGGTGAAAATAGCACCTGTAAATCCAGGTACGCCGTAAATACCAACCATGATAATAACGATCAGCATCAATCCCCAGACGGCATCCTTGAAGCTATCTTTGATTTCACCAAAGCCTTTAAATTCGCCTGCTGGCATATTTTTGATTCTCGCCATGATATATATGCCGATCATAAGCATTGTGCCCGCTAAAAGACCGGGGATCACACCAGCGAGAAACATACGCCCAACAGAAACCTCAACAGCCGCCGCATAAACAACCATCACAATAGAGGGTGGTATAAGGATGCCTAATGTCCCGGCATTTGCAATGACACCTGCTGCAAATTCTTTTGTATAGCCCACTTGGCGCATCGCCGCGATCACAATTGTCCCAATTGCGACAACCGTCGCAGGCGATGAGCCTGAAAGGGCTGCGAAGATCATACAAGCCAGAACACCAGCAATAGCCAAGCCGCCTCTAAAATGGCCAACCAAGGCGATGGAGAAGCGGATGATCCTTTGTGCAACCCCGCCTGTCGACATAAAAGAAGAGGCTAGGATGAAAAAAGGAATGGCAAGTAAAGTGGAATGGCCCTCAAATGCCTCAAAAAGAGTTTGAGCCACAGAGGCAAGAGAGCTGTCGGAATACATAAGTAGAAATACAATGGATGAAAATCCAAGTGAGACGGCAATCGGCGCACCGCAAAGCATCAATCCGATTACCATGGCAAAAAGAAATACAATTTCCATTATTCTTGTTCTTTCAATTTAGCGGCAGCCTGCGCCACATCATCTTCTGCTTCATGACTTACGATAAGAAGCGTTTGTTCGCCTTTCAAAACCTTTTGCCCAACTTGGATCAATCTCCAAACCATCAAACACATTGAAATGGGCAAGATGATATATGGAACGACTTTTGGCAATTTTTCATAGGTTTCGCCTTCGTTAAAGGCGGTCTCTAACCATGTTAGAAAAAATGGCACAGGAATATCTTGTGTTTCATACCAGCCACGCCCGCGGAATTTTTCAACAAATCCAGTAGGAAACCAACGCCCATCTGTGGGGGGTAAATTCGCATAAGGGGCCCAGTAATCCCAAGATCCTTTTAGAAGCAATAAAGCATATGCCAAGCATACGATGACGACAAGGCCGGCAAGCAGGCGTTGTATTTTTGTAGGCGCTTGATTGACAAGGGCATCCACGCCGAGGTGCAAATTCTTCTTAAAGGCATATGGCGCACCAAATAGGACAAGCCAAGCAAATAAAAAGACAGTTAACTCAAGCGCGTAGAAAATATTGGCATTGAAAACATAGCGAGCGATGACATTTGCAAATGTTAAAAGGGTCATCGTGCCTAAAATGGCGGCTATTATAGTTTCTTCTATGCGATCTGATTTTGATGGAGGGGGGGAGGATAAATTCATAGCATAATCCTTATTAGAAAAGGCAACGGAGATTTCCGCTGCCTTATTTTGAGTGTCGTTTAGGATTATTTCATTGAGGCGTTTATCGCTTGCGCGGCATCAATGTTGTCTTTCCCAACATCGCCCTCAAACTTCGCCCAAACAGGCTGCATGACTTCAACCCACTTTGCACGTTGATCTTCCGTCAGCGTGCGCACAGTGCCGCCTGCATCAATGATAGATTGCTTTGCAGTTTCATTGACCGCAGTAGAGGCCGCATTTCTTGTTGCCGTTACTTCATCAACAATCGTTACGAACTGCTCGCGTACATCTGCAGGAAGCTCTTCAAGCCAATCAACCGATGTGACCAAAAGATAATCCAAGATCCCGTGATCTGTTTGTGTCACACCATCTTGAACTTCAAAGAATTTTTTGCCGAAAATATTAGACCAAGTATTTTCTTGTCCATCGACAACGCCTTGCTGGAGGGCGCCATAAACTTCTGAGAAGGCCATTTTTTGAGGTGAGCCACCGATTGCTTCCATTTGTGCAACGAGCACATCAGAAGATTGCACGCGGAACTTTAGACCATTAGCATCTTGTGGTTCAACGAGGGGTTTGTTTGCAGACATTTGTTTCATGCCATTATGCCAATACCCAAGCCCTTGAAGACCGCGGCGTTGCATCGAATCAAGCATATCTTGGCCTGCATCAGAGGCTTGGAATGCTTCCACAGCATGAATATCTTTGAACATGAATGGTAAATCAAAAATGCGGAATTTTTTGGTAAATTTTTCAAATTTTGAAAGAGAAGGGGCCGCAAGTTGCACATCGCCTTGAAGCATGGCTTCGAGAACTTTGTTGTCGTTATAGAGCGTGGAGTTTGGGAAAACTTCCATGCACATTTTCCCATTCATCTCGTCATTGACGCGCTGTTCAAGCAAAGATGCCGCAATCCCTTTCGGGTGTTTGTCGGTATTTGTAACGTGGCTGAATTTAACTTTAATTTCGCCCGGATCGCAGGCCGCAGTTGCGATAGATGGAACAGCAAATACAGCAAGAGTACAAGCAGCAGTAAAAAGACTTTTCATGTTTCCTCCCATTAACATCTTTTTCGTGAAGCCATCCAACTCGGCCGAGCGCGGAATTGCAAGCAGAAATCTTAATAATTGTTGTATAGGGAAGAGAATTTGATTTGAGGGGGATAGTAGCGCTATGCGCTTAATCGATTGTTATATTTGATTATATTATAAATATGATAACAATTTTAGTGTTTAGTGATACGAGTTTTACCTCGTATCACTATATTTTTTTGCTGAATGCTTTTGCACTCAGTTGTCCAATGCGCAGCGCTCTGTAAAACTTAATTCAATAAAGCTAGGTAAGTGATTGCCGAGGCCCATAATGTCATTCTTCTCATTCGATTGTCTATGCGCACGATGTTGTTGTGGCCTTTTGTTCTTATGAGGAGGCTTGGTAGTCTCTTCTTGCGTCTCTTGCGGGCGGTTAGTCGGCGCGCTGCGCTCTGCGTTCTTTTTTGTGTTATTTCGGCTCGATTGTTTCTTAGGCTGTTCAACAACTGGGCTTTCACTGCGCTCAATTGGTTTTTGGATCAGCTCTTCAACAGCCGCAAAATTCTTCTCATCGCGCGGCTCAACGAGTATAATGGCCTTTCCATCTCGCCCAGCCCGCCCTGTACGCCCAATGCGGTGCACATAGTCTTCTGGGTGTCCAGGGACGTCAAAGTTGAAAACATGCGTCACGCTCGGAACATCCAATCCACGCGCAGCCACATCGGAAGCGATGAGCAGGCGGATTTCTCCATTCCTGAATTTTTCTAATGTATCATTGCGCTGACTTTGATCCAAATCGCCGTGAATAGCTGCAGCATTATATCCATATTTCTTTAGAGACTTTGTGCAAATATCGACATCCGTTTTGCGATTACAGAAGACAACGGCATTTTGAAGCTTATCGTTTTCTTGCTCTAAAAGCGCGCGCAGAACTTTGCGTTTTGCAGATGTAATGCGATCCTTCTGAGTGGCCTTAACAAAAATTGCTTTCTGTTCGATATTTTCAGAGGAGGTTGCCTGACGGGCAATTTCAACTTTAGCTGGATTTGAAAGAAATGTATTGGTGATACGTTCAATTTCAGGCGCCATTGTGGCTGAGAAGAATAGAGTTTGTCTTGTGAAAGGGGTCAAACCAAAGATACGTTCGATATCTGGGATGAAACCCATGTCGAGCATGCGATCGGCTTCGTCAATGACCATGATTTGCACGCCAGTAAGCAAGAGCTTACCGCGTTCAAAATGATCCAGCAGACGCCCTGGCGTCGCAATCAATACGTCTACACCTCTATCAATAAGCGCATCTTGCTCTTTAAACGAAACCCCGCCAATCAATAGCGCTTTGGTCAATTTATGATATTTGGTATAAGTATCAAAATTCTCGGCGACTTGGGCTGCTAACTCGCGTGTTGGGCATAAAACCAAAGAGCGCGGCATTCTCGCACGCGCACGGCCTCTGCCGAGCAAGGTGATCATTGGAAGGGTGAAAGAGGCAGTTTTCCCCGTGCCGGTTTGAGCGATGCCTAAGACATCTTGCCCTGCAAGAGCGGGAGGAATCGCGGCGGCTTGAATTGGTGTTGGCTGCGTATATCCAGCATCATCAATAGCTTTAAGAGTCTTTTTATCAAGACTCAGGTCGGAAAATTTAGTCAAAGAATTGCCTCTCTTACGGCGTATTTTGCAGTATATATGACCGCAAATACCCATGGAGCGGCCTATTCAGCCGTATTGCTGAATATATAGTAGTTCGGTGTATATATTTAATTGCTTATAAGGTCAATCAATGCTGAAAATGGAGTATTTTTAAGAAAAGAGACAAGAATTTGTCACAATTTTGAGAGCGTGCTGTTTACACTGTCTCAAGATGATTATGTTATAGAGTGGATACTAGAGCAGATTAGATTTTGATTTTTTGAGACTATATAGCTTAAGGGCTGTGTGAAAATTGGGAAGCGAGAGAATATGTTTTCGAAGTTGAAAGAATTATTTGAATTTCGCAGAAAAGTTCGCTTGGCGGGTCTTGCCCAGATGCGTGATCCCATCACGCATATTGTTATTATGGATGGAACATTGAGCTCGCTTGATCCTGGGCGTGAAACCAATGCCGGCTTAACATTTAAACTGTGCAAGGAGGCCGCGCGCAATCGCAATATGTTGGTTCGATATGAAGCGGGTATCCAATGGTCTTCTTTAAAAGATACGCGCTCTGTTATTGAAGGGCGTGGGATAAACGAACAAATCAAACGTGTTTATGGGGCCCTTGCTTCAAGATATCGTGCAGGCGATAAAATTTATCTATTTGGCTATTCGCGAGGGGCTTATGCGGTTCGATCGCTTGCTGGGCTAATAAGTAGGGTGGGGCTGCTTAAGATTGATGAGGCCAGTCAGCGCAATGTGGAGACGGCATATAGATATTATCAAACGGATCCGAATAGCCCAGCATCAAAGGAATTTAGTGAACTGAAGTGTCATTCTGATGTACCAGTTGAATTTCTCGGTGTGTGGGATACCGTCGATGCGGTTGGCATTCAGTTGCCGCTTTTATGGAAGTTTTCGTCCGTTTTTCATAAGTTTTATGATTTAGTGCCTTCAAAAAATATCAAAAATGTTTTTCACGCCCTCGCATACCACGAAAGACGGATCGCTTACGAGCCCGTCATGTTTTGGACCAATCCGTATAATACCAAGCAAAGATTAGAACAAATGTGGTTTCGTGGAACACATGCGGATGTCGGGGGGCAAATTTCTAATTTTGTCGATGATCGTTTGCTTCCCAATGCGACGCTAGGATGGATGCTTGAGAAAGCAGAAGACTCTGGGTTGAAGCTGCCAAATGGATGGCGCGATCGATATGAAGCTGACGCGCTCGGAAAGTCGGCAGGCCAAAATCGAGGGTGGGGTAAGTTGTTTTGGTTCAGACGAAAGCGATTAACCTGTAGAGATCCATCGGAAGTTCTTCATCCTTCTATCGAAGGATCTCAGGAGGTGAGCTGTGCAAAAAACGTTAAGCCGCCGCGTCAGTCTGCTTGATTGTTTTAGGCGTTAAGCCAATATTTTTGCAGACTTCTTTAGTTAAAAGAGGTCTGTTTAGCGTGTAGAAATGGAGGTCTTCAACGCCATTATCTATGAGCTCTTGGCAGGTCTGTGTTGCAATGTCGATTGAGATTTCTTGTGGGCTTTGGTCCGTTTCTTCAAACCGATCAATGATCTTTTGCGGTACATTCAGCCCACATGTTTTTGCAAAATTTTTCAATCCATTAAGGGAAACAATTGGCAGGATTCCAGGGATAATTTTTCCTGAAATACCTTCTTTATCAGCGCGATCACGAAAGCGGAAATATGTTTCCGTATCAAAGAAAAACTGAGAAATCGCACTATGTGCGCCGGCTTCAAATTTGCGCTTGAGCCAAAAAAGGTCTGAATTAGAATTTTGTGCCTCTGGATGTGGATCTGGATAAGCGCCCACGCGAATTTTGAATTTCCCCGTTGCTGATAGGGCCGAGATCAATTCTAGCGAGTTCTCAAATCCTTCAGGATAAGGCGTAAATTTGCCTGCGCCTTTGGGAGGATCGCCTCTTAACGCAACGATTTCATTGACGCCAACTTCCGCATATGAATGCGCAATTTCAAGCGTTTCAGCTTGTGTTGCATTGACACATGTTAAGTGTGCGGCGACATTTAAACCGAATTTTTTGTGAATAAGGCGGACTGCATCATGCGTTAACTCACGCGTCGTCCCCCCCGCTCCATAGGTGACAGATATGAATTTTGGATTGATCTCTTTGAGCTCTTGAATAGCTTCATATAGCCCAAATGCTCCAGCCATATCCTTTGGTGGAAAAAATTCGAAAGAAGTATTAATCAATTTTGTCATGAGGTCACACGTTTTGTCTTTTTTTCCTTGTCGCAGGCTTTGCTTTGTGAAACAAATTCATAATTCTCAAGATTAATATGAAAGATATTAATTAATGCATATTGAATTTCGTCATCTACGCACGATCAAGGCTATCTATGAAGAAGGAGGCCTCGCTCGGGCAGCTGAAAGATTGTATATAACGCAATCGGCTTTATCGCATCAGGTTAAAGGCTTGGAGGAGCAAGCTGGAGTAGAGTTATTTGTGCGCAGATCTAAGCCTTTGAAATTATCGCCTGCGGGCATAAAGCTGTTAGAACTTGCGGAAGATATTTTGCCGAAAGTGGAAGCTTTAGAAGATGAGTTTAGAGGTATTGAAGATGGCGTTTCAGGGCGTCTTCACATTGCATTAGAATGCCATGCTTGCTTTGATTGGCTGATCCCTGTGCTAGATAAGTTTCGGCAGGCTTGGCCAGAAATCGATGTCGATATTAAACTTAAGTTGAATTTTGATTCCTTAGAATCACTGGATCGTGAAGAAGTTGATTTGGTTGTCACATCAGATTCGCAAAAGCGATTTGGGATCGATTTTCAGCCGATTTTCGATTATTCGCCGACTTGCCTGATGTCTTCGCGTAATCCTTTGGCTCAAAAAGAGTTTTTGGTCGCGGAAGATTTCAAAGATCAAACCTTAATAGCCTACCCAATAGAGCGAGCTAGGCTTGATGTTTTTAAAGAACTTTTAGCGCCCGCAGGCGTTGAGCCGCTGCATGTTCGGCAAGTTGAGGTAACAGATGTCATATTGATGCTGGTTGCATCTAATCGAGGGATTTCGGTTCTGCCTGATTGGGTTATGCGTCAATTACATGATCATCCGGAATATTCAATCAAGCGGCTCACTGAAAATGGGTGCCAGCGACGGATGTATATTGCCCACCGAGAAACAGATATATCGAAGCCCTATGTTGCAAACTTTATTCGGATTGCCAAAACGCAAGCTGTAAAGTTGCAATATGAGCCGTAAATCATCGTTGGTTTTCTATAATTAATATTGTTTCGAGATAAATATAGCCTATCTGGCGAAAATGCCTTGGCAGAGTGGGCGGATCGGCGTATATGCGCAACTTGAATATTTCTGGAGCACAATTCTATGCAAGGTAGCGCAAATATTAATGTCATGATCAAGGCGGCGCGTATCGCGGGCCGTTCTCTTGTAAAAGACTTCCGTGAAGTTGAAAATCTTCAAGTTTCATCAAAAGGGGCCGGAGATTTTGTTTCAAAAGCAGATATTGCTGCAGAAAAAATAATCCGTGATATATTGATGGAAGCAAGGCCAACATATGGTTGGGTTGGCGAAGAGAGTGCTCCTGTTGAAGGGAAAGATCCAACAAGACGTTGGATTGTGGACCCATTAGATGGCACAACGAACTTTCTACACGGCTTGCCTCATTGGGGCGTTTCTATTGCGCTTGAGCATAAAGGCGAAATCGTTGCTGCTGTTATATTTGATGCAGCTAAAGACGAGCTTTATTGGGCAGAAAAAGGCAATGGCGCTTGGATGAATGACGCGCGTTTGCGTGTGTCTAATCGCAATAAGCTCATTGAATCTGTTTTTGCCACAGGTATTCCAAATGGCGCCAAAGGCGATCTTCCTGATACGCTTCGCGATCTCGCGCGGATCTCACCTGTTTGTGCTGGCGTGCGTCGTTGGGGGGCTGGTGCTCTCGATTTAGCATATGTTGCTGCAGGTCGTTATGAAGGCTTTTGGGAGCGTGGCATGAAGGTTTGGGATGTTGCTGCTGGTATCTTGCTTATTAAAGAGGCTGGTGGTCTTGTTCAGGCAATTGATCCTGAAGGCGATGTTCTAAATGATGGTGATATTGTGTGTGGTAATGAGCAAATGTTTGAGAAATTTGCTCAAATCATTCGCTCGAAATAATACTATATAAATAATAAGTTCTTTTACAGCGGCATTTATGCCGCTGTTTTTGTTTGTTGTGCATGGTTATTTCATAATTATCATAACTTATTTTTAGCTTTGTTCGATTGAGATTGGTTTTAGTGTTGATTTTGATGATAGGCTTATCCCATATGTTGAAGTGAACCAATTATTTGAAAAGCTATGAGTTTATCATAAGGATCTGAATATGATCGAAGTCATCGAAAGTGAAAGCCGGAAGCTTTTAGGGCGTTTGCGCGATACGCTTGCTGAAGATACCGCAGGGCAAGAGCGCTTAGATCATATCACACATTTAATTGCTGATAGTATGCAGGCAGAAGTTTGTTCGATTTATTTATTTCGAGATGAGCAAACGCTAGAGTTATGTGCAACAGAGGGGCTTAATGCGGACGCGGTTCACAAAACGCGTTTAAAAGTTGGCGAAGGTCTTGTTGGAAGGGTGGCGCGCAAAAAACGCATTGTAAATACAATCGACGCCCCATCTGAACGTGGTTTCCGGTATATGCCAGAAACGGGTGAGGAGATTTTCAGCGCGTTTATTGGTTTGCCAATTCAGAGATTGGGCGAAACATTAGGCGTCCTCGTGGTGCAATCAAAAGAACGCCGTTGTTTCACAGAAGATGAAGTCTATGCGCTTGAAGTTGTGGCTATGGTTCTTGCTGAGATGGCGGAGCTTGGTGCGTTTGTGGCAGAAGATAGTGCAATTGGCGCGCTCCATACACGCCCTGAAATGTTTAAAGGCACGGTCGCCCAAGAAGGCGTTGCATCTGGGCAAGTCTATTTGCATGAACCGCGTGTTGTTGTCACAAACCCTGTGACTGACGATCCTGTCGCTGAAACAAAACGATTGATCGAGGCGATTGATACATTGAGAGTATCAGTCGATGATATGCTTGCCGATGTGCCGCAAGGAGACAAAGATCAGCGAGAAATCTTAGAAGCATACCGCATGTTCGCCAATTCAAGAGGCTGGATGCGGCGTATGAGTGAAGATATCGCTCTTGGTCTATCTGCGGAAGCTGCGATTGAGAAAGAGCAATCTCTCGCGCGCACGCGCCTTGAGCATTCACCAGATCCTTACTTGCGAGAGAGATTGCATGATCTAGATGATCTATCAAATCGCTTGCTGCGAATTCTTACAGGGCAGGGCGAAAATACGGGCGCTGAAATGCCGGAAAATCCAATTCTAGTGGCCCGCAATATTGGGCCAGCTGAGTTACTAGATTACGGCAAGGGCAAGCTCAAAGGAATTATCTTAGAGCAGGGATCGGTTGGCTCGCATGCTGCCATCGTGGCGCGTGCTTGGGCTATTCCTTTGATCGTTCATGCAGAAGGCATATCGACTGAAGCCCTAAATGGCGATCCCATCTTGTTGGATGGTGAAAGAGGGACTGCGCATTTGCGCCCTGATGAGACTGTGCAAGCAGCCTTTAAAGACAAGATGGCGATGCATCATAAAGAGCAAATGCGATTTGCAGATCTTGTAGATGAGCCTGCGCTCACGCTTTGCGGCAATGAAGTGAAATTGCACATGAATGCCGGGTTAATGGTTGATTTGCCGTCTCTCAAAACGTCTGGCGCGCTTGGTGTGGGGCTTTTTAGGACTGAATTACAATTTCTGATTAGATCAAGCTTTCCCAAAAGATCAGAGCTAACCTCTCTGTATTCGCGCGTTATGGATGCGGCAGATGGTAAGCGCATTGTGTTTCGAACGCTCGATATTGGTTCTGACAAGGTCTTGCCGTATATGGCGCCGCAAGATGAGCCAAATCCTGCAATGGGATGGCGCGCAATACGCGTCGGCTTGGATAAACGCGGTGTGATGAAGATGCAGCTGCAATCACTGATCCGCGCCGCAAATGGGCGTGATTTGAGTGTTATGTTCCCCTTTGTCGCACAATTAGAAGAATATAGGGCCGCACGAAAGATTTTTGAGGGTGTTTTAGAACAAGAGCGCAAGCTTGGCCATGTTTTACCGCGTCATTATGAGGTAGGTGTCATGCTGGAAACGCCGTCTCTTGCTTTTGCACCAGATGCCTTTTTTGAGGAAGCAGATTTCATTTCCATCGGAGGAAATGATTTGAAGCAGTTCTTTTTTGCCGCTGATCGAGAGAATGAGCGGGTACGAAGAAGATATGACACATTGAATGTGTCCTATATAAGCTTTCTCAAGCAAATTGTTGATAGATGCAAATTGCATGATACATCCGTTTCCTTTTGTGGCGAAGATGCAGGCAAACCACTCGAGGCAGCTGTCTTTGCGGCGATTGGTTTTCGAGCCTTGTCTATGCGCCCGGCCTCTATCGGCCCTGTAAAATCTCTGATGAGAGGGGTCGATCTCGGTGCTTTGAATGAGATTATTGAAAAAGCGTCGCGCGAGGGAAAGCAGTCCATTCGAGAGGATTTGCAAAGCTATTTGGCTCAAAATGAGGTTGCCTACTAGCCTTTGATGTGCTTTTCGAAAATGTGGGAGAGAAAGATTTCGTGTAGGCACAGAAGCGCTTCTATGGTGAGAATAATTTTTCGCCATCGTGCTTTTGGTGTGCTTAAAAAAACGCAGAAATCGAAATAAAATTGCGAGAACTTCTTGCATCTTCAGATGAATAGTTATACCCAACATTTGGTTGCAAATTTTATTGCTTTTAAGCCCTTAAAATATGCAAGCGGACGTGATGGAATTGGTAGACATGCCAGACTTAAAATCTGTTGGGGATTTCCCCGTGTGGGTTCGAGTCCCACCGTCCGCACCATTTTATAAAATTCATAATTATTTAATGAAAATTTGAAATTGTATCAAAATAGAAATTGATATGGGTTCAATATGAAAAAAATTACCGCCGCGATTCTCTTCAATTGTGTCTCTGTACTAAGCCTCTCTGGACAAGAGATTGACAGTACACAGTTCGAATTAGCGCCCCGTTATGAAGCTGGCTTTGGTACGTCCACTTTGGGCCTAACGGCAAATGCCGCTTATCTCGTTAATGATAAATTTAAAGTGAGAGGGATTGCCGCGACATTTGGGGCCTATGAGGCAAACACAGATGACCTTGATTTTGATTTTGCCTCAACGGCAAGTGGCACAATCAGCGGCTCGTTTCATTCTTTAGGGGTGATTGCTGATTATGATGTCTTTAAATCAGGCGGGCTACAGATTTCTGGAGGCTTGCTCCATTTGGGCTTGAAACTCGATGGTGAAATCAATGGCGCGATCTCGTTAGATTCTGGTGCAAGTGCGAACACTACTGTTGAGACCAGTGTTAAATTCAACAATCAAATCGCACCAATGATTTCTGCAGGTTATCAGCAAAACATTGGCGATCACTTCGCTCTTTTTGGAGAGTTGGGTGCAGTTTA
>CALLMA010000090.1 GCA_938008015.1 uncultured Celeribacter sp. | reverse complement strand
GGGCGTGTGCTATCAATTTCTAGCAACCAACGTGGCATTTCTCGGATGTTTGGCATAGAGGTCATTTTATTCATGTGTGGTATATCGACACGATTCGATGAATATTTAATTAAAAGTCGATCCAGTCATCTCTATCTCTTTCGATAAAGATGGCTCAATGAGCCGTGATAATGATCATCAAGAATAATATTTACTGCAATAAGGGCGATATGTTGCATTTCTTCTAGAAAACCTTCATATACACCCCCAAGATCCAAACGGAGTGTACAATGACACAATATCTCGAGTTTGAGAAACCTCTCGCAGAAATTGAAAACAAAGCTGAAGAATTGCGCGCGATGGCGCGTGGTAATGAAGAGATGGACGTTGAAAGCGAAGCTGCTGCCCTTGATCAAAAGGCGGCAGACTTACTCAAAGAGATGTATGGCTCTTTGACACCTTGGCGTAAATGCCAAGTGGCTCGCCATCCTGAGCGTCCTCATTGCAAAGATTATATCGCAGCGCTTTTCACGGAATACACCCCTCTCGCAGGGGACCGTAATTTCGCAGATGATCATGCTGTGATGGGCGGTTTGGCACGTTTCAATGGCAAGCCTGTTGTGGTGATCGGCCAAGAAAAGGGTGACGATACAAAATCGCGTATTCAGCGTAATTTTGGCATGGCGCGGCCTGAGGGCTATCGCAAAGCGATCCGCTTGATGGATTTGGCTCACCGTTTCGGTTTGCCTGTTATTGCTCTTGTGGATACTCCCGGCGCATATCCTGGGAAGGGTGCTGAGGAGCGCGGGCAATCAGAAGCGATTGCAAGTGCGACTGCAAAATGTCTGCGACTTGGTGTTCCTATGATTTCGATCATCATCGGCGAAGGTGGTTCTGGCGGTGCTGTTGCATTTGCTTCGGCCAATAAGGTCGCGATGCTTGAGCATTCGGTTTACTCCGTTATTTCTCCTGAAGGCTGTGCGTCTATTTTGTGGAAGAACGCTGAAAAGATGCGCGAAGCTGCAGAAGCTCTTCGTCTCACATCTCAAGATCTTCTTGATCTTGGCGTTATTGATCATATTGTCACTGAGCCTCTCGGCGGTGCCCAGCGTGCAAGCGCGGATGCGATTGCGGCTGTTGGAGAAGCGATAGAAGAATTGCTTGCTTCATTGGATGGTTTGAGTGCGCAAGAGCTTATCAAGCAGCGCCGTGATAAATTCATCGAAATTGGCTCTAAGGGCCTTGCTGTATAAATTTTTAATATGAATGGTGTGCTCGTCATAAAATGAGCGCACCATTAAATAGACAGCCTATTGTCTGGGGGCTTTAGTGTCGCTTATTCTCGCGCAATGAGAATAAAAAAGAGCTGTTTCGCTATCTAGGTTTGAGAATGTGCGGAAAAGAGATCTTTATTCTAATATATCGTCGATTTTCTTGCTATATTGCGTTTTATGCCCTTGCATCTCCCCATAGTTTTGTGATCCGTTAGCTGTAATATTGTGGCGCGATCTATTATAAAATAGAAAGAAAATAACAAATGACTCCTTTCGCAATTACTGGCATTCAAATGCACGTTGGCGCGCTCCACTCAAATGTTGAAGGTATGCTTCAACGTATTGACGTCATGATGGCGCGCTTCCCTTGGACGCAAATGGCCGTCTTCAGTGAGCTCGCTCCTTACGGCCCTTTAGACCGCTTCGCGCAGCCGTTTCCAAATGACGATCTCGCGCGCTTTCAAGATGCCGCGCGCCGTTATAAAATCTGGCTTATCCCGGGTTCGATGTTTGAGAAAACTGAAGATGGGCGTGTTTTTAATACGTCTGTTGTAATCAATCCAGATGGAGAGATCATCTCGAAATATTCCAAGATGTTCCCGTTTATGCCTTATGAGCAAAGCGTTTCATCAGGGACGAATTTTTGTATCTTTGATGTACCGAATGTGGGCCGATTTGGGCTTTCGATTTGTTATGACATGTGGTTCCCTGAAACCACGCGTCATTTGACAAGTCACGGCGTAGAAGTGCTTTTGCACCCAGTTTTAACGGGCACAACAGACCGCGAGGCAGAGCTTTCTATCGCGCGCGCAACGGCGGCACAGTTCCAATGCTATGTAGTTGATGTGAATGGCTTGGGCGCAGGCGGCGTTGGGCGCTCGCTTGTCGTTGATCCTTCTGCGACGGTCTTACACCAATCTGGAGGCCAAGAAGATATTTTCCCGATTGAGATCGATCTTGATCAAGTACGCCGCCAACGTGAGTTTGGCATGAAAGGCTTGGGGCAAGTCCTCAAGAGCTTCCGTGACCGCAGCACAGAATTTCCAGTGTATGATCCTGCGAATGAAGCGGGCTCTTATCTTGATACGCTAGGGCCTTTGCGGATGCCGAAGCAGGGCGAGAAGTTTGGCACTGAGCTTCCGGACCCACGGACCGCGCTTGAATATCAAGAACAATCACATTCGCATATGGACGCTATTTATACGCATAAAGGCGGTCCAGAAATTAGCTGACACTTCAGACAATGAAGGTGTCGCGTAAAGGGTAGGAATAAATGAAAGACTCTGTGGTAGGAAAAGAAAACACCATATCAGATTATTTTAGCGCATCGCAGCTAAGATCTGATCGGTGGAGCGAGTTGAAAGAAGTTGCAGGTCGCTTATCACAGAGTCGAAAAGAGTCTGATCGAAAGCAGGCTGAAGCGCTGCTCAAGGCGCTTCAGCCGATTGAGCTATACTTTGCCTTCCCTGGTGGGACTGCGATTGATTATCTTTGGCGTCTTATTGAAAATAAAAACTACACTGATTTTTCGACAGCTGTGAAACGCGCCTCGCGGGCTTTGACAACAGGCGCCTTTCGTCGTCGTACGATCCCATTGGTCGCGGATGAAATTGAGGAGGATGATTTCGACGATGAATCCGCTCAAACAGCTGAGGCGCGTGCTTTAGGTCGACCTTATTTTGAGGTCATGATCGTTGATGATGTCAATGAGCCGCAAGAAAAGTTTTTACATTCAAATTTGCGCAAAATGCGCCGCTCGGAAGATCCTTTTATTTACGAAACGGTTGTCGTTCCAAGCGTTGAAGATGCCTTGATCGGGATTTTATTTAATCCAAACATTCAAGCTGTTATCATTCGCCCCGGCCTCACTTTGAAATCTAAATCAGATGCTAATGTTTTGGGGCGTTATTTTTCTCTATATGGAGAAGGAAATGATCTTGAGCAACTGACCCCGTCTGAATACGGCGAAGAGACATGCCGCCGCATTGCTAAGTTGCGTCCAGAGCTTGATGCTTATCTCATCACAGATCGTTCTTCTGAAGATATTGCGGGCCATGATCTTGGGATCTGTCGTCGGGTTTTCTATAATCAAGAAGATTTTCTTGAGTTGCATTTGAATTTACTACGCGGTGTCCAAAGACGTTATAAAACTCCGTTTTTCACAGCGCTTAAAGAATATTCCAAACAACCGACTGGCGTTTTCCATGCGATGCCAATCAGCCGTGGTAAATCTATTAGCAGAAGTCACTGGATCCAAGATATGGGCGCCTTTTACGGCTCTAATATCTTCATGGCTGAAACCTCTGCCACATCTGGCGGGCTAGATTCACTCCTTGAACCAAGAGGCCCGATTAAAGAGGCGCAAGAAGCTGCTGCGCGCGCCTTTGGCTCGAAGCAGACGTTCTTTGCTACAAACGGCACATCGACTTGCAATAAGATCGTTGTCCAAGCGCTCGTGCGCCCTGGTGATATTGTGCTTGTGGATCGTGATTGTCATAAATCGCACCACTATGGCATGGTGCTTGCAGGGGCGAATGTTGTCTATATGGATAGTTATCCGCTTAATGAATACTCCATGTATGGCGCGGTGCCGATCAAAGAGATCAAGCACAAGCTCCTAGCGCTGCGTGCGGCTGGCAAGCTCGATAAGGTGCGGATGGTGCTTTTGACGAACTGCACATTTGATGGCATCGTTTATAATGTTCAGCGCGTGATGCAAGAATGCTTGGCGATTAAGAAAGATCTTGTTTTCCTATGGGATGAAGCATGGTTCGCATATGGTCGTTTCGCTCCGAACTCACGTGTGCGCACCGCGATGCGCTCCGCTAATATTTTACGCGAAGAATTCGGGTCGGCTGCGCATGCGAAAGCTTATGAAAAGCAGCAAGCAAAGCTCGAAAATGCTGATGATGAAGCGTGGCTCAATACGCGTTTGATTGCGCCCCCAGATGCGCGTGTGCGCGTATATGCAACGCAGTCCACCCATAAGACACTGACTTCATTGCGCCAAGGCTCGATGATCCACGTCAATGATCAGCAATTCAAAGGGGCGGTCGAAGAGGCGTTCCATGAAGCCTATATGACGCATACCTCAACTTCACCGAATTACCAGATTATCGCATCTCTTGATGTTGGGCGTCGCCAAGTTGAGCTTGAGGGCTATGAATTTGTTCAGATGCAGGTTGAATCTGCGATGGCAATTCGCCGAGCTGTGAGCACGCATCCTCTTTTGAAGAAATATTTCAAGCTGATCACGGCGGGCGATATGATCCCTGAAGAATACCGTGAAAGTGGGATGACCAGCTATTTTGATCCAGATCAAGGCTGGGCGGATGTCTGGGATTGCTGGGCGCGCGATGAATTTGTGCTCGATGCCACACGGATCACCTTGCACGTGGGTGCAACTGGCTGGGATGGCGATACGTTCAAGACCAAAATCTTGATGGATAAATACGGCATTCAGATCAATAAGACATCGCGCAATACTGTACTCTTCATGACAAATATCGGCACGACACGCAGCTCAGTTGCCTATTTGATCGAGGTTCTCGTTGAAATCGCAAAAGAGCTTGATGATCAAATGGGGGATGCTTCTAAAATGGAGAAGCTCGCCTATGGTCGCCGTGTCACTAATCTGACAGAAAATGTGCCACCTTTGCCAGATTTTAGCCGCTTCCACGATGCGTTTAAGCAAGAAGAAGGTACGGAGTCTGGCCATATTCGTTCAGCATTTTTCCTTTCTTATGATGAGGATAATTGCGATTACATCGAGCCTGATAAGGCCATGTTGGAGCGTTTAGAAGCGGGCGAAGAAATGGTTTCCGCCTCATTCGTGATCCCTTATCCACCAGGGTTCCCAATTTTAGTTCCAGGGCAAGTTATTAGCCCAGAAATCTTGCGGTTTATGCAAGAATTAGATGTATCAGAAATTCATGGTTTTAGAGCAGATTTAGGTTTGCGAATTTTCACACAAGACGCCCTCGATTCCGTCAAAAATTCGTAAGCGCAAAAGGGAGATAGATATGCCAAAAAAGGTTTTAAAAAATATTTCAGAAATCCGTCGTTATTTTCATACAAATAAAGACCCTATTTATTTCGTTTCAGCCACGAACTTTAACCTCTTAGGGTTAGACGAATGGGTGATGAATTTCACTTATATCTGCTATATGGATTGTTTCGATGGGCGTCATCCGAACGTCTTCGTGCCTTCTGAAATGCCGCATGAAGAATTCCAATCCATTGAAGATATTAACAATTATCTTCTACAGCATAAAGAAGTTGTTGATCTGGTGAAGCGCCGTGGCGGTAAACCAAAATTCGTTTTCTTGATGTTTGATGAGAAAACAGAAGAGCTTGTCGCCGAACTTGGCGGGCAACTTTGGTTCCCGAAAGCAAAACTTCGCACGAAATGCGACAATAAAATTGAAACAGTGCGCATCGGCAATAAGGCAGGCGTTCCTTCTGTGCCAAACACATTGAGCGTTGTTAAAGATTATGAGCATTTGCAAAAAGTTTGCAAAAAGGCTGATTTAGGCTCTGATTTAGTGCTGCAATCTGCCTTTGGGGATAGCGGTCACACGACGTTCTTCATCAAAAATGAAAAAGATTTCCAAAAGCATGCGCATGATATTGTCGGCCAAGGCGAAATCAAAATCATGAAACGCATTGATTGCCGTGGTGCGGCGATCGAAGCTTGTGCAACGGCGAAAGGCACAATCGTTGGGCCATTGATGACCGAGCTTGTTGGCTTTGATGAGCTGACACCCTATCGTGGCGGCTGGTGTGGCAATGAGATTTTCTCAACAGCTTTCCCTCCGAAAGCACGTCAAAAAGCGCGTGAGCTTACATTTAAGTTCGGAGAAGAGCTGCGCAAATCGGGCTACCGCGGATATTTCGAGCTTGATTTCTTAATTGATAAAAAGACCGGTGATCTTTGGCTCGGCGAACTCAACCCGCGCATCACTGGTGCAAGCTCGATGACGAACCACGCTGCATTTGCCCATGCGGACGCGCCTTTGTTCCTCTTCCACCTGCTAGAATTTAGCAAAAAGCCATTTGAGCTGGATGTTGATGAGCTGAATACGCGCTGGTCTGATCCAGACATGATTGATAGCTGGTCGCAAATGGTGATCAAGCACACGGACGATAACGTCGATCTGATCACGCACGCACCGCAAACAGGCATTTATAAGATGCTTGAAGATGGGCGCGTTGTCTTTGATCGTTTCGATTATCACCGCCGCGCTGTGGGTGAAAATGAAGCCTTCTTCTTACGCATCGCCAATCAAGGCAGCTACCGATATGAAGGCGCTGATCTTGGTATCTTGGTGACGCGCGGACGTTCCATGACAAAAAGCTTTAGACTCACTGATGAATCAAAGAAATGGATACACGGCATAAAATCTGCTTTTTCAGCGCAACCTTTGCCTGCAGCTGAACCGGCTGAGCCTACTGACTTTAAGATCATGTAAGCGTATTTGAGAGAATGACATCTCATTTTCGCTCAATCGCTGAGGCGCAACCTGGCCCTAAATTGGCTGGGTTGTTCCAAGAGTATTGGCCAGCTTACCGCAAATGGTGGGCGCGAGAAGGCTATGCGGCGCGCCCGACCTACCGTGAGTGCTACAACGCTATAAAAGAGCATATGCCAGAACTTCTGCCTATTTATGAGGAGGTTGTGGAACTTGTTGGTGGCGGCGATAGTCAAGCGCGGTTTTTAAGCTTTTATTGCCCCCCTAAGTATCTCTCAGGCTGCAGTCAGGCGATCCACTTGGGCGAGAAGCCCTTTCTTGCACGTAACTATGATTATCATCCGCGCATTTTTGATGGCGTTATCTTGCGAACGGAATGGGGCGGGCGCAAAGTCATCGGCATGAGTGATGGGGTCTTGGGGCTACTTGATGGCGTGAATGACGCGGGGCTTATATTGTCGCTCACTTTTGGGGGACGCACTCAGATTGGCGAAGGTTTTGGCGTGCCGCTGATCATGCGCTATGTCTTACAAGTCTGTGACACATGTGAAGACGCCATAGCAGTGCTCTCGCGCATCCCATGCCATATGAGCTATAATGTGACTGTGCTTGATGCAGACGGGCGTTATGCAACAATCTATCTAGCTCCCGACCGAGCGCCAGAAGTAACGAAGCTGCCGCTTGCGACCAATCACCAAAATAAAGTCGAATGGCCGTCTCATGCGCGTTTTACAGCGACATTGGAACGTGAGAAGTTTTTGCTCAATCGCCTAACGAAGCAGCGTGAAACGGAAGAGCGTTTTATATCAGCCTTTTTACGTCCGCCGCTCTACTCAACAGCTTTTAAAGCCGGATTTGGCACACTTTATACAGCCGTTTATCGCCCAGATACAAAAGGCCTCACATTGCTTTGGCCCTTTATGCAGTGGGATTTAAGCATCGATGAATTTGAGGAAAGTCATAGAAGTGTGCGCTTTCTTGGCAGTGAGGATTGGCCGTAATCCTTGCGCAGTACCCTCTGGGTTGATATTGAGAAGCAAATAGTTTTTTTAAGGAATAAATATGCGAAACTTTCTTTCGATTTTAGTGGCTGTTATCTCAGTGTCTATCATGCCTTTAGCAGCGCAAGAGAAATCTGTTGGTGCTGTAGATAAAACGTATGATCGTTATTATGGAGCATGGGGTAAGGACGGTGATATAGTGGTGCGTTGGGCAGTCAATAACGTCGACGGTCGATTGCAAGTATGTGGGGCTTATAGTTCTACAGGAAAAGCCATTATTCAAAAATTTAACAGAGCGCTTTTAAAAGAAGCCAAGATACAAATTAATGGCCAAACCGTGCGTAAAAATATGCGCTTCTTTAAGCGTTTAGCAAATGAAGGACGTGAAAACAATCACTTCGGTCAGCCTACAAATTGCCGTATGACAAAGCATGCCTACCAAGCGGGTGAATATCTTTTTGTGACGCGTGGCGGCTCCTATAAAGTTTCTCGATAGCTCTTGTCTAAGGGGCTCTTGAGCCCCTTTTTGCAGTCCAGCTCCGAGTGATATAAAGAGCGCCTCGGCAGGAGAAGGTAGTTTGGTGCTGAGTTTGAGGTTTCGAAAATAAAACAAAGGGGGCACCAGATGCGGCGCAATACAAAATATTCATACGGCGTGATCGCTAGGACATTCCACTGGATCACCGCGGGATTGATTTTGACGCTCCTTATCGGAGGCTTTCTCACGCAGCAAATTCCGCGCACAGCAGAATATATCAACATCCTCACAATCTCATATTCTACTCATAAAACGCTCGGAATTATTGTGCTCTGCATGGCTGTTTTGCGCATAATATGGGCCATTGTCCAGCCAAGCCCTGCTCCATTGCACCCAGAACGAAAGCTTGAAACTTTTGCGGCGGAAGTCGTCCACTATGCATTATATATCGCGATTATTGTGATGCCATTATCTGGATGGGTGAAACATGCCGCTCAAGATGGGTTTGCGCCAATTTACTGGCCTTTTTCTCAAAATTTATTCTTTGTCCCGAAGTCTATTTTGATTGCCGATATTGCTGGGGCATTTCATTTTTTTGCGGCATGGTGCATTGTTTTTGCCCTTGTTGCACATATTGGCGGCGCGATGAAGCATGCTCTCATTGATCGCGACCAAGTTCTCGCGCGGATGACAAAAGGTGTCGAGGCTGGGAGTGTCGCTGGGGCGCAAAGCAAAGCGCATGCTGTTGTGCCTATGCTGGCGGTTGTGGGCTGGATCGGCGTGCTGTGCTTGGCGGTTTATGTGGGGCAAGGTAAAATCCAAGCAGAGCTTTCTGATGCGCCTGTTGCACGATCAACCATCGCTCAGGCTAGTGAGGCCAGTGATGCCAGTGATGCCAGTGAGATCAATGAGACCAATTTGCCGCAATGGGATGTCGTTGGGGGCAGTATTAAAATCACCGTGGAGCAATTTGGCGCTCAGGTTCAAGGCGAGTTCGGGCAATTCACATCAAGCATCGTATATGATGAGGGAAGTGGCCGAGGAGAAACGACTATTGTGATCGAAACGGCAACGATCTCACTTGGTGGCATTACGGATACGGTGAAAGGCGTTGAATTCTTCAATATTGAGGCTTTTTCCCAAGCGCAGTTTGAGGCTCAGATTCACCGTGTAGATAATCAAGAACACCAAGCTCAAGGCCATTTGACCTTAGTAGGCATTTCCGCACCTGTTACATTGGATTTTTCACTTGAGATTGAGAATGGCGTTGCGCAAGTGGTTGGCGTTGCCCACCTTGATCGGCGCGATTTTAAGATAGGGCTTTCTTATGAAGATGAAGCGACTGTCGGCTATGATGTGCGTGTTGATATCGAGCTAGAGGCAAACCGCCTTTAGCCTGCGTTCTCTAATTTAAACAAAGCTTCTAATCCTGTGACATAGTCAGGGTACTTTAGCTGATATCCAAAAGTGTGTTTGATCTTATCATTACGAACCCGTTTGCTTTCCGCATAAAAACTGCGCGCCATAGCGCTCATTTGCGCATCTTCAATGTTTTCTGGCGCCGGTAGTGGCATGTTCAAAAGGCCGGCCGCGTATTTTAAGACATCTTGAGGCGGCGCAGGCATATCATCGCAGAGGTTATAGATCCCGCTCTTATGAGGGGTGTTCATGGATGCGAAAACAGCACCGGCGATATCTTCAACATGAATGCGTGAAAAATATTGCCCCTCTTTGATGATCTGTCGAGCAGTGCCTGCTTTGATCTTGCTAAAGGGGCCGCGAGATGGCCCATAGATGCCTGCGAGGCGAAAAATGGAAAGTGGGACGGCGTGTTCGTCTGCAAGCTCTTGCCATGCGTGCTCGGCTTGTGCTCTGAGCTTGCCGCGCTGTGATAGCGGCGTTGCAGGTGTATTCTCATCAACCCACAAGCCCCCGTGATCGCCATAGACACCTGTTGTCGATAAATAGCCGATCCACTTCAAATTCGGCATAGCAGCGCG
>CALLMA010000089.1 GCA_938008015.1 uncultured Celeribacter sp. | reverse complement strand
TGGGCAACAATGCTTCTCTTTGTGATCTTGCTCTCGCAGCGTCCGCTTAAATCTATTTTCCGCGGTGAAAACAATACAGCAAATGCTACAATCGCTGGTGTTGTTGATCTTTACAACGGTATGATTGATGGCGCGCGCAATATGATCGGTATCGCTCTTGCAACAGCAACAGCTGGTGTGATTGTTGGCACAGTGACACTTACAGGTGTTGGTCAAGTCATGGCGGATCTCGTTGAGTTCCTTTCTGGCGGAAACCTCGTTGCAATGTTGATCTTGGTTGGCATTCTCAGCTTGATCTTAGGTATGGGTCTTCCAACAACGGCGAACTACATTGTGGTTTCATCATTGATGGCTGGTGTTGTTGTTGAGCTTGGTGCACAATCTGGTTTGATTGTTCCTCTGATTGCTGTTCACCTCTTCGTCTTCTACTTCGGTATTATGGCAGATGTGACGCCGCCTGTTGGCCTTGCTAGCTTTGCTGCTGCCGCTGTTTCTGGTGGTGATGCGATCAAAACGGGTTTCGTGGCCTTCTTCTATAGCTCACGTACAATCATCTTGCCGTTCATCTTCATCTTTAACACAGATCTCTTGTTGATCGATGTTGGAATTGCAAAAGGTATTCTCGTCTTTGTAATCTCAACCATCGCGATCTTGGTCTTTACAGCTGGTACAATGGGTTGGTTTGTCACAAAGAGCCGCATCTATGAAAGCGTTATCCTTGTTGTCATCGCCTTCGCTCTCTTCCGCCCAGACTTCTTCATGGACCGCATTCAGCCACCACTTGCTGATGTTGCCCCAGTAGAATTTGTACAGGTACTTGAGGGTGCACAAGAAGGCCAAGAGCTACGTGTCGTTGTTTCAGGTCCAGACTTTGATACAGGTGAAGTAAAACAAACAACACTTGTTGTACCTGTAGTCGGCGATAATGCTGGCCGTCTTGATGGCACTGGTTTGGTTTTGCTTGAAGAAGATGGTATTGTTAAAATGGACGAGCCATCATTTAGCTCACCATTTGCAAGCTCACTTGGCAGTTTTGACTTCTACCTAGACGAGCCAGTACAACTGGCCAAAGTGAGTGCACCTGCGGATCAGGCTCCAAAAGAGCTTATCTTCATCCCTGCACTTCTCTTCTTGGGTCTCATTGCATTTTTACAAAGTACACGTGTTAACCGTAAAGGAGAGGCAGTATGATAAAATCAGTATTATGCGCTGCTGATATTGGCCATGGTGATGATGATATGGAAGTTATCCGTCAAGCATCACGTATGGCTGAAGCAGAAGGCGCGCAGCTTGATGTTGTCACAGTTGTGCCTGATTTCGGGATGAGTGCTGTTGGAAGTTTTTTCAGCAGTGATCACCACGATAAGCTGGTCAAGGAATCCAAAGTAGCCCTCAATGATCTTGTTGAGAAAACAATCGGCGCAGATAAGAATGCAAATGTGCGCCATGTTGTTGCAACGGGTCGCGTTTACGAAGAAGTTCTCAAAACGGCTTCTGCAACAGATGCGTCTTTGATTGTTGTTGGCGCTCATAAAGCGGATCTTGCAGATTATCTGCTTGGCCCAAATGCGGCACGCATTGTGCGCCATTCAAAATGCTCTGTTTTCGTGGTTCGTTAAGACCATAATAATAGCCTAAGGAAGAAGCCGCTGAGAAATCAGCGGCTTTTTTTATGCTCATATTTTTAACTTATTATTTCAATCAGGTATTGACTTGACTGTTTTACTCGGGTTTAAAGAGCGCAACAAAATGGAGTTAAACAATGTCTTTCACAGTTAGAGCTTTAACAAGCACAATATTAGCCGCAACCACCTTGCCAGCTGTTGCAGATGTGAATGTTTATTCATACCGCCAACCAGAATTGATCGCCCCGCTCACGGACGCCTTTACAGAAAAAACAGGAATTGCCGTGAACGTTGCCTTTTTAAAGCAAGGGCTGACAGAACGCCTTGTTGCAGAAGCAGATCGTTCTCCCGCTGATGTCATTTTAACTGTTGATATTTCGCGCTTAGCGGATGCGAAAGATGCAGGCGTGACGCAAGCATATACATCCAAAGTCATTGAGGAGAATGTTCCAGCAAACCTCAGAGATTCTGAAGATCATTGGTCCGCGCTAACAACACGCGCTCGCATTGTATACGCATCGAAAGACCGCGTTGCCGAGGGTGAGGTCACAACATATGAAGACCTCGCTGATCCAAAATGGAAAGGCCGCATCTGTACACGCTCTGGTACACATATCTATATGCTCGCACTCACATCAGCATATATCAAAAACCACGGCGAAGCTGAGGCCCAAAAATGGCTCGAAGGCGTTAAAGCAAATCTTGCACGCAAGCCGCAAGGCAATGATCGCGCTCAGGTAAAAGCAATTTGGTCTGGCGAATGTGATATTTCCATAGGGAACACATATTACATGGGTAAAATGCTTGAAGACGACGAGCAAAAAGAATGGGCTGATAGCGTACGTATCGTTTTCCCAACCTTTGAAAATGGCGGCACACATGTCAATATTTCTGGCGTTGCGATGACGAAGGCGACAAAAAATAAAGAAGAAGCGGCGCAATTCATCGATTATCTTGCCTCGCCTGAAGCGCAAAAACTCTATGCTGACATGAACTACGAATACCCAATTGCGCCGGGCGTAGAAGCGACTGAATTGGTCAAATCATGGGGTAGCTTTGAGGTAGATAGCCTCGGTCTTACTGATATTTCGGAAAATAGAAAAGCAGCTCTTCGAATCACAGAAACCGTTGATTATGATGGCTAATCATAGCTAAAATAAATGCTAGAAAATGCCTTGCAGAAAAAATCGAGGCATTTTCTTTTTTCTTTATTGACATTTATCCGCATTTTTCTACTCTAGTGGTATGAATATGAATCAGAACATCAACTTTTTTTATTGGAACGAACTTACATAAGTGCGGCCAATATTTGATGGAAAAAATATGCCGCCATAGGGCGGTTTTTTTATATCAGAATTTTTATCGTCCAATGGCAAAACAAAGGACTTTAGAAATGCTAGATACTCAAACAAATACAATAGAACAAAATGAAACGTCGCTCGTCATCCGCCCTGCGGCGTGGAAAGATAAAAACCGCTTATTGGATATGATTGAAGAGCTTGCGCGCTTGCAAGGCGATCATCCTGAAATTGATATTCGTATTTTGGTTGATCTTTTAAAGGCTGATATGCCTTGGTTGCGACTGATCGTTGCGGAAGCGAATGGGGAGCTTGTCGGTTATGCCAGCGTGACAGGAAGCATGAGATTACACTTTGGTCAAAGAGTGCTAGATCTGCATCACTTATTCGTCGCTAAAGAACACAGAGGCAAAGGCTATGCACGCGCTTTGATTGAACGTGCGCGTCTTATGGCAATCGCTTCTGGATGTGCACGCATGACTGTCAGCACTGCGGCCGACAACCTCAAGGCGCAATCGGCTTATCTTGCTTGTGGCTTCAAACCACTTAAAAATACAGCGAAATTATACGAAATGCATCTGGATTGATAAGGCGCTCATAGCGCCCTATTGCAACGCTATGACGTCAACCTTTGATCCATTAACCACCAAACCAATTTCACCATTGCAAAGACGCAAAGCATCCTCGCCAAAGACCCCTGCCCTCCATCCATTTAAGGAGGGCACATCTCTTTGACCAGATGCTAGTAAATCAAGTTCGGAGGCGGCTGCGATCATTTTTGCGGCCACATTATATTTGTCAGATTTTGCCTTTAATAGCACGCGTAGAAGATCAGCAAGAGCTGGGTTTAAGTGCTTTTTATCTTTGCTTAAATCTGGCTTGGGGAACTCATTTGGATCATAAGAGGCCGCCTTTTGGATGCTTTTAATAATACCCTCAGCAATATGCCCCTTACGCGCCTCTCTCAACAAAAGCCTTGAACGCGACAGCTCATCTAAGTTTTTCGGTTTTGTCGATGCAAGCTCTAATAAAGCGTCATCTTTAAAGACACGCGAACGCGGTATGTTGCGCTCTTGCGCCAAAGCTTCTCGAAAATGTGCCAGCTCTTTAACGGCCGCTAAAAATCTACCACTATTACTGCGTGCCTTGATCCGCTTCCATGCGTCTACTGGCTTAGTGACATATGTGCTCGGCTCAAGCAGCGTTTGAATTTCTTCCGCCACCCAAGAACATCTGCCTTGTCGTTCAATGGCTTTTCTGAGGTATTCATAAATGACACGCAAATGTGTGACATCTGCAAGGGCATATTTTTCTTGCGCATCACTCAAAGGACGGCGCGACCAATCCGTAAAACGCGATGTTTTATCTAATGGCTGCTTAGCAATTTTGCGCACGAGCGTTTCATAACCAACCTGCTCACCAAACCCGCAAACCATTGCTGCCACTTGCGTATCAAAGAGAGGCTTTGGTAATATTCCCTTATCAACGAAAAAGATCTCCAGATCTTGGCGCGCGGCATGAAAAACCTTCACGATTCCTTCATCTAAAAAGATCTCATAAAGTGGCGATAGATCAAGCTCTGGCTCTAATGGATCAACAATCACAGCATCATTTTCACCATCGCCATTCACAGCGAGTTGGATCAAACATAGCTTTGAATAATATGTTCTTTCACGCAAAAACTCAGTATCAACAGTGATATAATCAAAATCTTTAGCGTAGTTGCAAAAATCAATTAGATCATTGGTCGTCGTTATTTTTTTCATTCAATCTGTCTTCATTTAAGTATTTGCGATAAATTATTAATTATTATTAATAGGCATAGGTCAAGTGTATGAGGCGTAATACTGAATTTATGTTCATATTTGTATAAAAAATTGATTTTTAATCGCAAATTTTTTCAAGACTTCGCGATATAGGATATGTTCTTTTTCCAATACACGCTTGGCGAGAATATCTGCTGTATCATCAGGGCAGATCGGAAAAACCGCTTGCCCCAAAATAGGGCCATCATCGAGCAGGCTCGTGACTTTATGTACCGTGCATCCAGCCTCTCTATCACCGGCATCAATGGCACGCTGATGAGTGTTCAGCCCCCTATACTTGGGCAAAAGTGAGGGATGGATATTGATTATTTGACCTTCATAATGATCAATGAATTTAGACGATAAAATCCTCATAAACCCAGCTAGCGCGATGATATCTGGCTGATATAAATCAATAATTTTAATCATCTCTGTTTCAAAAGCTTCACGATCTCCATTAAACTTTTTATGATCAACCGCAGCAGTATCAAGCCCAAGCTTTTCAGCTTTGAGCAATCCTTTAGCCTCAGGGTTATTTGAAAGCACAAGGCAAGGGCGGGCCGGATGTTTTCCTTCCATGGAGCGGACTAAGGCTTCCATGTTGGATCCTCCGCCCGAAATCAAGATCACAACGCGCTTTGGAGGCGGTAAGTTCTCTTGTGGAATCAAAGCAAAGCGCCCTTATATGTGATCCCTGCCCCCTTCGTTACATGCCCGATCTCATAAACAGTCTCGCCATGCTCTTCTAAAAGGGATTTAATTTCAGAAACTTGTGATTTTTCAACCACAACAACCAACCCAATTCCTGCATTAAACGTCTTTAACAGCTCATCTTGCTCTAAATGCGCAATAGATGACAGCCATTTAAACACTGGTGGCAAATCCCAACTATTCAAATCAATTTCAGCCCCAAAATTCTCAGGCAAAACACGAGGAATATTTTCTGTTAGACCACCGCCCGTAATATGCGCTAAGCCTTTAACGCCACCTTTTTTCAAAGCTGAAATAATCGATTTAACATAAATTCTTGTCGGAGTGAGCAGCTCTTCCCCAAGTGTCTTAGAGCCCAATGTCTTAGTGCCAAAGGGAGATTGATCTTGCCAGTTCAAGCCAGATTTCTCAACAACCTTACGCACCAAGGAATACCCATTTGAATGCACCCCATTTGAAGCCATTCCCAATAGAACATCGCCCTCGCCGATATGCTTTGGCAAATCTTGACCGCGCTCCATTGCACCAACGGCAAAGCCTGCCAAATCAAAATCACCATCTGCATACATGCCAGGCATTTCAGCGGTTTCACCGCCAATCAAAGCACAATTTGCCTGCAAACATCCCTCAGCAATGCCTTCAACAACAGTTGAAGCATGATCAACAGATAAGCGTCCAGTTGCAAAATAATCTAAGAAAAACAGAGGCTCAGCACCTTGGCATATGAGATCATTCACGCACATTGCCACCAAATCAACCCCAACGGTATCAACATGGCCTGTATCAATCGCGATCTTCAACTTCGTGCCTACACCATCCGTCGCAGAGACTAAAATTGGATCTTTAAATCCTGCATCTTTGAGATCAAAAAGCGCACCAAAGCCTCCAAGGCCCGAAAGCACACCAGAGCGCTTGGTTTTGCGAGCTGCAGGTTTAATGCGCTCCACTAAAGCGTTGCCGGCATCAATATCCACTCCAGCATCAGCATAGGTAATTGATTTATCATCACAGGGCATGTGCAAATTCCTTAACGTGCAAAAATTGGTGCCAATATTATAGGTTTCGTTTAGCCTATTTCTTTCAAAAAAAATAGTTTTCTGATGTGAATTAACTAATAATTTCGAATAAACAAAAAACGATGAAAATATATGCACATTGCACAAGCGAAAATTCAAGCACCCTCAAAGCATGCTTTCGTTCGGATAAAAGTTTTACTAGATAGAGAGCTCACTATATTATACTTTCTATACTGTGATATACGTACATTATTTAGTTCAATTGACCTAGCAAAGAGAAAAATATGCGCATCATTCCTATCCTTATTTCGATTATAACTGCGGTTGTGCTCTATCTTTTTGTCTTTGAAAGAGATCGTCTTTTAATCCCCTCAACTGAGACCACGCCTGTGAGCGGGCCACAGCAAGAGGGCGCGCAAAACTCTGCGAAAGCCACTCAATCTCAGGAGCTTACTCAAAACAATTCTACGATATCTGTTGTGGCTGTTAAATCAACGGCTCGAGAGCTTCAAAATGCGATTGTCTTGCGCGGCGAAACGGAAACGTCGCGTTCCATCAGGGTGACGGCGGAAACATCGGGCAAGATCATCAATGCGCCGTTGAACAAAGGGACATAC
>CALLMA010000088.1 GCA_938008015.1 uncultured Celeribacter sp. | reverse complement strand
GTGATAAGGACGTTTTTATTTGGAAGTGGGTTGATGGCGCACTCGATACTGCGTCCGTCTTTTAAATGGGTTGTGTGATTCAATATTTTATCTTGTGAGCTACTGAGTGTGAAGTCTATGGCATCTTGCCAGAAAAGCGATTTAGAAGACTGGGCAGTCCATAGATTGATACTGTCGTAAATAGATATTCTATTTGTGAAATTCTTCGTGGCGGAAGTGTCCCAAAGATCATCGTATGCTTTGTTGGTCAAAATGCGTTCGCCATGGTGATTGAATACGACAGCGGCTGTGGGGAGGGCTGTTAATATATTTTTAAACATATCAATCTGCATACGAAAGTTGCGTGTGAGTGCCATTTCCGCGCTGATATCCTCAAAGACAAAGCCAATAGCGCCGTTTTGATGCGGTCGGCCAGACACACGAAATGTTGCCCCGTCATTTAAAGTCCAGATTTCTTCATAGCCTCCAGTCTCGGCAGCCTCTTCTAATGTCGCTATTTCATTTCGCCAAATATGGTAATTCTTGGGTTCTGGCATTTTGCCGTATTCACGTAGTTGATCGAGAAAATCAACGAGGGTTGGCTTTGAGACTAAGTAACCCGTAGGAAGCTGCATGAGGTTGGCTAGTGCTGGGTTGAAGAGTTCTAAGGTGCGATCTTTGCCAAAAATGGCTATAGCTGAAGTGAATTGTGAAAATACGGTCGTTAAGGTTTGCGACAAAGTTGATGATGAAATTTCACTATTAATAATTTTATCAATCGAAGTTGCCATGAACATGTGACCCTTTTCTAAGGGTATACAAAGGACCTCATACCAATTTTCGTTATTGTCTTTGCCGCTGAAGCTAACGCGGTGCAGTGCGCCTGTTTCACTTTTATCCAGCTCGTCAGTGTTGAACAGTTTTTTAGGAGGCCACATAAGGACTTCGTCTTGATAGCTGTTTTTATCTGCGAGTGAAATATAGGCATCATTCACCCAGGTGATGTCGCCTTTGCGGTTTTCTATCCAGATTGGGGAGGGATTGATTTTGGAAAATTGGCGTAGCTGTTGCACCTCTGCTTTCAAGGCATTGAAAGAGTGAAGATCAACATTATCGGGCAATGAACTTTGCGGCGTGCTGATAATTGATATTCGCGTATAGGCATTTTGTTTTTCGCAAATCAACTCTTTTGTCCCGTCGTTTGAGACGAGGCGCAATGTATCGACATCTAACATCGCATTCAGAGTGTCGTTCACGCTTTCGAAATCAAGCTCAAGTTGGTCTATTAAATATTTCCACTTCGTTTGGCGTGGATGCGATGAGGTAATAAGATCTTCTGCCGCGGCAGTTGCATTGATTAAATTTTGATTCTCAAACAAAAAGACGATCTCAAAATTCTTAGCGGACCGAGAAATTTTATCGGTATTACTTTTGCGTTCACTATGCCAAATAAGTGCGTAAAGCACTAAAAAAGCTGACAAAAATGCCATCACGAGTAAAGCTACAATAATAAATGGGTTCTCAATAAGCATTATTACCTTAAGACTTGTTATTCACAAAATGTTAAGGCTAGTTAATAATTTTTACATTAAGAAATAATTAATATTGCGCAACTCCTGGGTGTTTTTACGGTCGACTGTGATAAAAAGGGAACCCCAGTTTTTATTGGACGAGGGGGCCAATCGGCTCACCGCCTAAGATGTGCATGTGGTAATGTGGGACTTCCTGATGAGCGTTTTTGCCAGAGTTGGATATGATGCGGAAACCTTCCCCGCCCTTTGCTTCACTTAATCCATGCGCCTTGGCCACTTTCGCAACAGTTTGATAAAAATCGACTTGTTCTGCAGCGCTGGCCTCTTCGGTGAAATGATCAAAACAGCGATATGGCCCACGCGGGATAACCAATATATGTGTTTGTTTTTGAGGCGCTATATCCATAAAGGCAACGCTATGTTCACTTTCTAAAATTGGCTTGGAAGGGATTTCTCCACGCAGAATTTTAGCAAAAATATTATTTTGATCGTAGCTGTAAGTCATGGATGTGCCTTAAATAATAACAATTAGTCTGAATAGAGATAGTGGATGGAGAGGATGTCATCGGCCGTTTCCAAATCAATATCTAAAAATTCTGCGAGAGGCTGCGCATTCTCTTTGATGGATTTATTCTCCGATATGCGCGAATATCTTGTGAAATTCGCATCACGAATTTCATCCATTTCCTCGTTGATATCGGCGTGGACCGTTGGGATGAGGAGATCGATAGCTGATTGTGGCGTTTGTTCACCTGTCAAACCAGTACGCATAGTATGGCCGACGAGATAGTCTCTTGAGAAATTACATTCAATTTCGAGAAGTCTTGTGCGCGCTCTATCTGCATAAAAATCGTGAATGAAATCGATATTTGCTGGATCTACGCAGATGATGATCTTGTTGGTGTTGAAATAATCGAAGAGCATTCGCATCCATGCTCGGCGGTGGCGGGTGCGCTTCGTGAGTGACTTTTCAATGCCCCCCAAATCAGGCAGAGGGCAAGCCTTTTCGTTAAATAAGTAATCTAAGCAAATCAGATCGGTCTTATCTCGTATTTGAGAGATAAGTCTTTTTGCAACATGCCATTTCTTACAAGTGACGATATATAACTCACGGTTTCGTCCCAGAGAACTTTCGCTTTCCCAAAAACGCTGTGCAAATCTTTTGCCGACACGCCCTCTCGAAGTTAAGAAGCTAAATAGCGTGCGCCCCTCATTCGAAATGTCGATTTCATCGTCTGATGCAAATAAAACTCCTAGTTTTTGTTTGAGTTCTTTTGCTTCCGGTGAAATTTTGCGGGCGAAGAGATAGTCTTGCGAGCGCAACAGATCATAATGGTCATTATAGAAGACCTGCGGCATGCCATAATCTGTAAACATTAAAAATGTCAGGGTGCGCGATTTTATTTCATCACGTGAAATGAGGTGGCGTACGACGGTTTGAAAAAATGTTTCGTCCGGAATCCATGTCGTGGAGAAAAATTTAATGGCGTCTTTTCGTGTGCGGATGAATTGCAGAATTTTTTCGATCGTATCTCGACGAAGGCACCACCATTGTGAACCGATCATGATTTTTAGGTCAGCAGGAATTTCTCGCTTCCACCCAAGATGCCTTTGCAGCCAAAAACTTTGATAAAAAAGCCACTTGTTTTCGCGTTCATTAAAATAATGGCGATAGATTAAGCGCTCTTCTTTAATCCCAGTTTTAATCCAGTTGCTTTCAAAGAAGTCGAAGCTTTCGATATAGTCAAAATCATTGGAATCTAGAAATTGGTGGATATATTTAGCAGGCTTAATGGCCATGCAGTCTCCAGAGAGCATGTAGAAATGCGTGGCTCTGGGAAAGGCCGCCTCAGCGGCTTTTACGGCATGAATCGTTGCTTCAACCAGCGACCATTCACCCCACCCGCATTTGATGCGTTTTGCAGCAAATACGACATTGGGATTGTCTTTCAAGCCAGCTTTTAAGGTTTTAAAAGCCTCGCGACCAGCGCGTTTGTCAAAATGAATCGATATATAATCTCCGGCTTTCGTGAGCCTTTTCGCTTGTGAGATTATTGCCTCAGGATCTTTATGACATAGGAGGATATATGCAACGCGTGCCATTCGGTACTCTGTATTTACTGCAACATGAATTTAATGTATGTGCGTTGTTGAATAAAGAAATATAATTTGCTTTTAAAGAAAAAATTAGGTTTCACAGCATATTAAGAACGTATTCTTTTAAATAACTTATATTAGAGGTGCAAATGGGGTTTCCAGGCACATGGATGACTGAGAGTGAAAGTGTTGTTTATCGGGTGGTTCCGAAATGCGCGTGCTCAACTATTGGTCAGATTATGTTTTACTCTGACCATGGCCAGTTTTTTGATGGCGATATTCACGATTCTAAAGATCGAATGCATAAATGGGCGCAAGATTATAGCCAGCCTATAATCGAGAAGAACATTCAGCAGCATAATTCATATGCATTTACATGCGTGAGGAATCCTTATTCACGCGTATTGTCGTCTTTCTTCGATAAAATTTGCGGGATCCAGCGCAATGGCCGCCGCTATCGCGGAAATCTCGTGCCAAAGCTCACGCAAAAATATGGCATTGAAGTCGGTGGCCATGATGGCAAGCAAGAGTTTGATCAAATCGCAAGCTTTCGCCGCTTTTTACTCTTCGTCAGAGATACGATTCGTTTCCGTCGCCCGATGGATCCCGATATTCATTGGTCTGCAATGTCTGGCCATATTTCTACCTTCATCGTTAATGGCGGAAAATACGACAATATTTTCTTCACTGAGAAGTTTAATGAAGGCATGCAATCTGTCTTAGATAATATCGATACGACTCACGCCGTTGATCTGGCCAATATTCCTCGCTTCAACGAAAGCGAAGGGCATGGGCCAAAGCGCGCACATCCGATCGAAGATTATTTTGATGATCTGTCAAAGCATCTCGTTTGGGAAATCTACAAAAAAGATTTCCAGCTTTTTAAATATGATTTCGAAAACCCAGGTAATAAACTGCCTATCGGTGAGATTGACCTCGATGAAGTCCACGCCAAGCTTGGCGATTAAACTTACTTTTGGCTAGTGGCATATATGCCTCTAGCCTGCCTTTCAAACCACCCATAGTGATTGTCATACATGATTTTTCGCGCGGATTGAATGCCTGTCACCTCTGCGACAGTGCTGCTTTTACTCGGGCCATTTTCTTCTAAAAATAGACGGCACTTTTCGGCTTGTTGTCGATAAGCTGTTACACGCCCGCCGGCTTTCATGCCCCCTAGATTTGGGTCTCCATCGCGCAGCATAAACTCTTTTTGCAGTTTTAAGAATTTAGCTCGATTTTTCCGAGGTGTGTATGATCTCGGCTGGTGGTGAATTTTGGGGCTATTCGTGTCCATATCAATAGAAATAACCCCCAAGCCCAGCTGCTTACAAAGCGCTACATTCTCTTTAAAAACGCGCCAAGCAGACCTGCCGCGCCATTTAGGCACAGCGACGAACACATTGTCGCATAGTTTTTGCCTTTTACTCGCTTGATGCAGTAACTTTAAAGTAAAGCCTGTTTTCATCTCTATGATGAGCCACTCACCATTCCTATGAGCCACAACATCAGCTTCTGTAATTTCTGATTTGACCTCGTAGCCCATCTGCTCAAACATCGCTTTGATGGGTAAATAAAGGGCTGTCTCTTTAAGATGGGCCATTTTGGAGCCTGTTAGCATAGGGGGTATGAATTTATGGCGGGTGACAATGGGTACACAGATATATATAAGACCTGCAAGAATTTTTTACGGGATTGATCACATGACAACATATATTTTTGGCCACAAATCACCAGACACAGATACAACAGGATCTGCGCTCATTTGGGCATGGTATTTGAATGACGTTAAGGGGCAAAAGGCTGAAGCTGTGCTGCTCGGAGAGCCGAACACAGAAGCGGCATTCGTTCTTAAAAAATGGGATTGTGCGACACCTGCAATTAAAACAGAATTCGCCGCTGGCTCGAAGGCTGTTATCGTTGATACCAACAATCCTGCGGAATTGCCTGATAATATAAATGATCTCGATGTTTCGGCAATCATTGACCACCACAAACTTGTGGGCGGCCTTGAAACGAAAGGGCCGATTGATATCACAATTCGCCCATTAGCATGCACGGCAACAATCATGGTTGATCTCATGGGCGATGATGCGGCGAAAATGCCGAATTGGGTTAAAGGCCTTGCTCTCTCTTGCATCCTTTCTGATACACTTGAATTCCGCTCACCTACAACGACAGCGCATGATAAGGCCTTAGCTGAGAAACTCGCTGCTGAGTTGGAACTTGATCTTTCTGCTTATGCTTCTGAGATGTTTGAAGCGAAATCAGATATTTCTTCTTTCGCAGATGCAGAGCTTATCCGCATGGATTCTAAAGAATATGCCGTTGGTGAAACAAAGTTCCGCGTTTCAGTTCTTGAGACAACAGCCCCTAAGCTTGTTTTAGACCGTCAGGCATCTTTAATGGAAAGCTTCAAAACTGTTGAGGAAGAAGATGGCGTTGATCAGGTTCTTCTCTTCGTGGTTGATATTTTAAACGAAGAAGCGACACTCTTTGTGCCAAATGATTTCGTGAAAAATGTCGCGGAAAAGAGCTTTGGAGCGAATGTTTCTGGTGATAAAGTTGTGCTTCCGGGCGTCATGTCACGTAAAAAGCAGATTATCCCAAATCTTAAAGTATAAGCTTACAAAATATAAAAGGTGTGTTTTTACACGCCTTTTATTCGTCGTCTTCTGTATTCGCGAGGCGCAGCAAGCGCTCCGATAGGGCTTCATCCTCAAACATCCAAAACTGCCAACCATTCGCCGTGCGCCAGTTGTAGCCATCTCTATGTAGTAAGATAAGAGCCGCCTTGCTTAGGCTCATTACATCGCCTTCAAGTTCAATTTTTTTTATCATCTACCACTACAGCTTCGATTTGATTGTCTTTGCTATAGTTTAAGATGTCGCCTTTCTTGAGGCCTGCCGCAAATAAAGAGCCGCGTTTCGTCGACTTGCTTTCGGCGCGCTCAAGCGCTTCTATGCTTTCCCTATCTTCAGCCGTATCATCTTTCGGAGTGACTTCTTTCCCACCAATGCAACTTTTATCTGCTGTCCAATCCCGAGGGTAAGTACAGGCGCTTAGCTGCACAGGGCTCTATATCTTTGCACGTATAATGGATTTGATGATAAGTCTTTATAAATTGGCTAGATTAAGTTTTCATTGTATTTGTGTGCCAGCACAATACCGCCACTTAATAGCATAAATACGGTCTAATCCTGATTATATATTAAAATCCAGCATACCATACCTCGTAATAGAACTCATCCCCAAGTGCTTTGATTGAGTAATTAATTGGCGTATCCAAACCAATAGAATTCTCGACCACAGCATAGCATTCGCGTAGGCCATTCGAATTCGAAAAGTGCAACTCCTGAATCTCTGCAACATCGATCACTTGTGCGCGTACAAGGTTGATTGGAATGTCTGGATAAATTTGTTCCACCATACGTAATGTAGCTCTTGTGTCACATTGCGGTAATTCCACACCTAAATAAACATCACTTGCCATTATCTCAGTTACAAAGACGCTAGCTGCAAAAGAACCTATCCATGCTAACATAAGCCATAAGCTCTTGCCTGTTCGTTTGGATCGCAAATATATATACACAGGGATTAGGATTATAATCCAGAATAGAAGGCCGCGGGCCGCATCTTTGCGCCCGCTTTTTTCGATGGCGTTTTGATCGAGTTTAGCGCAAATTGTATTGGGTATGAAATACAATAAAAATGCGATGCCAGTCGCTCCGTCTGATTCATATAGTGTTGGGTTTGACCCTAATAAGAGCGCTTCAAAAAATGACATCACAACTGGAAGAGATATCAGTAGGTATAACCAATGACTTGGAATTTCAGACGAAGGCACAAGTGGTGGTTCACTAGATGAGCGCATGCTGGAGACTTTATCAATCTGCTTCCACTCATCACCAAAACTTGGTGTCCATACAAGCGTATTTTCAAGCAAATTTCCGCTTTCATAGCGAGACTTTAGAGACGAAAGTGTTACAGGTCCCTGGCGCTCACCACCTTTAATATAAAACCAATTTTCCTGATCTTGACTCACGCTCGCCTCCTAAAAGCTACTTATTAATGTTCACGTTAATTTATAGTGCTTTACAAATAAACCAAAAAGCACAGTGCAGAGCAAAATGGAAACAGCACCGAAAGTGAAGGATATCAAATTTAGGCGTTAAACTCTGCCGGAGGTATGCAAGCTAGTGGTTGAGTGGTGAAGGGCATATGCTAATAACAAAAAAACGCCCGCAAAATATTGCGAGCGTTTGAATTTTTTGCAGTAATTTGCGTATTAGCGCTTTGAGAACTGGAAAGAACGACGCGCTTTGCGCTTACCGAATTTCTTACGTTCAACAACACGGCTGTCGCGTGTAAGGAAGCCTGCTGCTTTAAGGGCTGCGCGAAGCTCTGGGTTATAAAGCTGAAGCGCTTTTGAAACACCGTGCTTAACCGCACCCGCTTGACCTGAAAGACCACCGCCTTTTACAGTTGCAACAACGTCGAATTCGCCTTCAACGCCAGCAATGCCGAAAGGTTGGCGAACGATGAGCTGAAGCACTGGGCGTGCGAAATACGCATTCATCTCTTGGCCGTTTACAGTTACTTTGCCTGAGCCTGGTTTGATCCAAACACGTGCAACAGCATCTTTACGTTTACCTGTCGCATATGAGCGGCCGAGTTCGTCACGAACTGGCTCACGAGGCGCTGCAACAGCTGCTTGAGCTTCGCCGCTTGCAACAGCAGCTAGATCATCTAATGATTTGATTTCTTCAGCCATCTGTCTTAGCTCCGAGTGTTTTTGGGGTTCATAGACTTAACGTCAAGAACTTCAGGAGTTTGTGCTTCATGAGGATGCTCAGTGCCAGCGTAAACGCGAAGGTTTGTCATTTGCTGACGAGAAAGCTTACCGCCTGGGAGCATGCGCTGAACAGCTTTTGTGACAACGCGCTCAGGGTGCTTGCCTTCAAGGAGTTGTTCCATTGTGCGTGATTTGATGCCGCCAGGATGGCCTGTGTGCCAGTAAAAGCGCTTATCTGTGCGTTTTTTACCTGTGAGCTGGATTTTGTCAGCGTTGATCACGATGACATTATCGCCCATATCCATGGAAGGTGTGAATGTTGCCTTGTGTTTGCCGCGAAGGCGCATGGCGACGATTGATGCAAGACGACCAAGAACAACGCCTTCAGCGTCGATGATGATCCATTTTTTATCAATGTCCGCCGGTTTTGCGGAAAATGTGGTCATGTTTTTACCCTTAGGTGAGTTTTATTGAGGTCCTTTTATAGGAATTGACGGCACAGTCAATGATATATTTTTCTAATATATTGCATGTAAACAACGACTTAAGGTGTGGGGTTTTTAAATACCTCACTTATTTTGATTCTTATCTTCCTTAAAAGTCACAAGGGTGTGTCCTATCCATGGCTTCCAGCGCAAGAGGATCAAATATTTTAGAGTTTGTTTGCCTAGGTGATGGTGCGGCGATTGATCAATATTCTTGGGGAGAACAGTATGCTGGTGCAAAATCAGCGTTGGTTATTTCAATTTTGCAAGCAAGCTGCTTTTCGTTTCACTGAACCGGCTCTCAATCCATGCCCTTTTCAGACAGTCCAATGTTTCGCCAAGTTTTTTGCCTTGAATTTCGGGCATTAAATGTTTCGCGTCTATTGGGAATTCAGCTTGTGAACCAAGGTGAATATCCTCAATTTGATCAGCTGTTACCGCTTGCTCAAACATGGCCGCGCGGACACTTGCTGTATGCTCTGCCAGCGTTTTGCCATGCCTGTAGGCAATTTCATATAAAGGCGCTGGCTCAGATACATATCGCCGCAAGAGGCGGAATTGTTTCTTTTGAATATTTGTTAGCCGTAGGTCTGGCACGTCATCAGAGCACATGAGGGCACTCAGGCGTGCGATAGGGTCTATTGTCAGTTCAGCATGGGTTAGGATAGAGATATATTTACTGCTCGCCTGAGGCAGAAGCGCGTTTAACACGCCCGCATGTTCCATGGCTGCGATGGTTGTCGCAGGGTCTGTGCTGCCTAGAATCTTGATGATCTCAGATCCAACGCGCTCTTTTGACAGCTGGGGGAGGCCATCGATATTCTGTGCACATGCGGCCAGAGATTCAGGATCTAATCCTTTATCTTGATTGCCGTAATAGGCATAAAATCGGAAAAAACGTAGGATGCGTAAGTAATCTTCTTGAATGCGCGCATTGCCATCTCCAATGAAGCGCACGGCCCCTTCCAATAAATCTGGCAGGCCGTTCATAGGATCAATGATGGTCCCATTTTGATCTGCGTAGAGCGCATTCATGGTGAAATCACGCCGGCTTGCATCATCTTTTATGTCTTCAGAAAAGGCTATTTTTGCGTGGCGTCCATCCGTCTCGATATCTTTGCGAAATGTTGTAATTTCATAGGGCTCACCATCTGCGATGACTGTGACTGTCCCATGATCAAGGCCTGTTGGAAGGGCTTTGAGCCCCAATGCTTTGGCGCGCTTGAGAACGTCTTGGGGAGGCAGGTCGGTCGCAATGTCTAAATCTGAAACGGGTTTATCTAGGAGTGCGTTTCTCACGCAACCGCCGACAAAATAGCCCTGCGCCCCAGCAAAGATTTGCATCACTTGCAAAGTGCAATTTGCGTCCAACCAAGGTGCCTCAATCATCATTGCCCTGTCACCTTGCTCTGTAACCTCACAGCTAAGCTATGCAAAATATAGGCGGTTGCGCCCCAGATATAATAAGGGCCATAGGGAATTGTATAATAGGAGCGCTCGACACCTTTCCAGTGGCGAGATTGAATTTTATAGTGCGCTGGATTTGAAAAATGGCTCAAAGGCACCTCAAATATCTCAGCAACTTCATTGCGATCAAAGCGCAGCGGCGGCAATGCTTCAATCCAGCCAATAAAAGAATATATCGAAAATCCAGTCAGCGTATGATGCGCGGGCAGGGGGGCGAGTATGTCGACTGAGGAAGGAGGGAGAGTAATTTCCTCGAAAGCCTCGCGGAGTGCCGTCTCTTCTAAAGTTGTATCGCGTTCATCGCGCCGCCCGCCTGGAAAAGATATTTGGCCAGGGTGGTGTTTGAGATGCAAGGCGCGACGGGTCAATATCACATGTATATCGCCGTTCTTTTGAAAGAAGGGGAGAAGGATCGCGGAGGGTTTTAGCTGATCAATATTCTCTCGAGCCATTAAAAAATTAGGGCCGAGGTCGCAATCACGGGTTTGATGAGCGGAAAAAGAGCGCCTTTGAAGACGCTCTATAAGCTCAGATTTATGTCGCGGAGTCATCATTAATGGGCGTTTGTGCATCAAATCCAACTGTTTGTGGATCAAGGTCATAATGCGCGCCGCAGAATTGGCAATCGGCAGTGACGCGCCCTTGATCGTTGATCATATGCTTGATGTCTTTTGCTGAATACATAGAAAGAGAGTTGCGAACGCGATCTTCAGAGCAGCTGCAGCCAAATTGAATTGCGATTGGATCGAAAATGCGAGGGGCTTCTTCATGGAAAAGACGCACAAGAAGCTGGCTTGGCTCAACATGTGGGCCAATCAATTCCATTTCTTCAACAGAATCGAGTAAGATATTGGCGCGGTTCCAGTTTTCGAAATCATCGCCATCGAGAATATCTGATGCTTTGATGAGGGCTTCTTGCTCATTATTTTGCTGCGCAACGAAAGGAGAAGCCTTCGGCATTTTTTGCAACATCACACCACCGCCACGCCAGCTTTCTTCGCTGCCCGATAGAACGGACTTTCCGAAGGATGTTTGAAAGCGTGTTGGCAATTGTTCTGATTGGGCGAAGTAGGTGGCGGCGCAATCGGATAGAGAATTGCCGGAAATTGGTGTGATCCCTTGATAAGGAACATTTCCTGAGCCTTGGTCGATTAAAATTGCGAAATAACCTTTACCAATTTGCGAAAATGGGTCGGCTGTTTCATCCAAGCGCTCTTTGTCGAAAGACGCATAAGCGCGAATGCGAGCGGGCTCGCCTTCTTTGGTTGGCGCATAATAATCTGTCGCAATTAAGCGCGCAGGACCATCGCCGCGAACCTGAATAGAAAGCTTCCAGCGCAGTTTGATCGTTGGCCCAATCATGGCGGTTAAAAGGGCTACTTCTGCGACCAAAGCTTCGATGACCGAAGGATAATTATGCTGCTGCAACACCTCCTCCAGCACGCCATCGAGGCGCAGAACGCGTCCGCGTATGTCAGAATGATCAAGCTGGAAGGGGAGGGCAGTATCATCCCAAGCAATTTTTGAATCGAGCATATTTAGTGTCCAAATCTGGCGTTTTGAGGTCGTTGAAAACCTAATATATTGCCCTCTCATAGCTCTTTCTGCGAAAGCTCACAAGAGTGAGGCGGATATCTTTATTGGCCGTTGATGCGCGTGCAGGGCTTGGGCGCGTCCGAGGTGTGTCAGGTCGAAAACGAAGGAGGAGATCAAGATCTGTGCGATATGAGCGGCTGGGATGAGACGTTTATGCGCTAAGAAATTCAAATAATTGATTCTTTTTTCTGGGGGAAGATGCCACTTATTTTCTAGCCAAAAGAGATTGCTTTATGCGCGATGCTGATCAAAAATAGCCTTGTTACTAGTAAATTTCCGTAAGTGTTAAAAGTGATATAGATGTATCGGGCCGATTAGGTTGGATGCATCTATATCACGACTTACAAGATATTTTCATGTTGCAGAAAATGCCTCATAAAAATACCCCACAAAAACACCCGCGATGATTAAGCGTGGGTATTCATGGTTTCAAATAGAATTAGGTTGAGCCTTACTGCTATTTTCCGAGGGGCTTTCTATATTTCATACGGCGAACAGAGCCCGTTGAAGAGCGCATGAGGATCGTTTCGGTTTCTAAATAGTTTGGTGTGCATTTAAGGCCGTCGACAATAGAACCATCCGTCACACCCGTCGCCGCAAAGATCACATCCGATGTGACCAATTCATCCAAGCTGTAAACTTTATCAAAATCAGAAATACCTGTTTTGCGTGCGCGTGCGCGTTCGTCATCGTTTCTGAAAAGAAGCTTGCCCCACATTTGGCCACCCAAACATTTGAGAGCAGATGCCGCAAGAACACCCTCAGGAGCGCCACCAGCGCCCATATACATGTCTATATTCGTGCTTTCCTCCGCGCAGTGAATAACGCCCGCAACATCACCATCGGTAATAAGGCGAATGGCACATCCTGTTTCACGCAAATCTTTGATCATTTCTTCATGTCGTGGGCGATCTAGTACACAAACTGTAATGCCATTTGTTGGAACGCCTTTAGCTTTCGCGAGAGCTTCAACGCGCTCTTTGGTGCTCATCGTCAGCGATACAACATCTTTTGGATAGCCTGGGCCAATAGCGAGTTTTTCCATATATGTATCAGGTGCGTGGAGCAGGCTGCCGCGTGGGGCCATTGCGATCACAGTCAGCGCATTTGGCATGTCTTTTGCCGTCAGCGTTGTGCCTTCTAGGGGGTCTAAGGCGATATCGACTGCAGGGCCATCGCCTGATCCAACTTCCTCACCGATGTAAAGCATGGGCGCTTCATCGCGCTCGCCTTCCCCGATGACGACAACGCCTTTGATGTTCATATTGTTGAGTTGTTCACGCATCGCATTCACAGCGGCTTGATCAGCGGCTTTCTCATCACCACGGCCAATAAAATCAGCGGAGGCAATGGCAGCTTGTTCTGCTACTCGGGCGAGGCCGAGTGAGAGGAGACGATCTTGAAACTCTTGTTTGGACATGTGTTCATTCCTTCAACGGGAGGCTTTTCCTCCTCTTAATAGGTGAATGAAATCACTCGGCAAGGTTTATTTATTTGATTGCGCTAACAAAAATCGAGTTTTGAAAAATTGCTTTTAAAGAGGCATAAAGAGCAATTTCGCAATCATCCAAGCGGCCATTGCCATCATCATAATGTTTTCAGTTAGTGAAACAAACCCAAGAGGAACATTGCTATTTCCGCCAACGCAGGCGCAATTGAGATTGCGTTTTTCTAGATAGACCGCGCGAAAAACACTGATCGCGCCTATGCTGGCGGCAATCAATGTGATTGGAGCGGAAATCCAAGTTAAAAAACCTGCAAGCATCAAGATGCCAGCGATTGTTTCAATGAAGGGGTACACAAACGAATAGATTGGGTACTTCTTTGCAAGAAGATCGTAGGTTTTGAAAAGTGTCGCAAACTGATGAATATCTTGTAGTTTTTGCAACCCAAGCAAGACCATTGAGATCGCAATAAAGGCTTCAATCGTGCCAAGGCTCAGAAGGCTTTGGGCTTGCTTGAAAGAAAATACGATCGCTAATAATGCTGCAGTCGTAAAAATGGCAATAACAGGTTTATAGCTTTTATTTGTTTTGCTTGGCATCGTGTTTTGTCTTTCATTGCGGATCGTTTTTGCATCTTGGGGAAGTGTTTGGTGCAAAGGCGTCAATCTGTCTGTCGGCATATGCGGCAAGGCCGTATTCATCACCATGCGGTAGATCGTGGCTTTTGTAGTGGTAAAACGAAATGACATACTGAAAATACCGGCACTTTTGCTAAACGAAATGCTTTATACATTCTTCATAGCAACAGCGCCGGCATTCAATCAAGAAATATATTCTAAGCCTTATACAGCCTCGATGCGAATTGCGATTGGCGTGCCTGCCAAAACAGAGGTTCCTTCCATTTTGCCAAGGGCTGTTTGAAGGGCTTGCTTCGAACAGGCCTCAGTGACGATCAAAACAGACGCCTTCGCCGCATCAAATTCATCTTCATATTGATGTAAATGCGCGATGGAAATGTCGCAATCGCCTAAAGCCGTTGCCATTTGAGCCAATGCGCCTGCCTTATTATGCAAAGGGATGCGCAGATAGTAGGGGGCAGGGGCGGTGCATGATGCCGGCTGTGCCTTGGAAAGTTGTTCGGCAGGAATGCCAAAAACTGGCAAATGAATGCCGCGCGCGATATCGATCACATCTCCCATGACGGCAGAGGCCGTTGGCCCTTCTCCGGCACCAGGGCCACGTAGAACAACTTGTTCAACAGAATCGCCTTCAATCACCACCATGTTTGTGCCACCAGAAAGTTGCCCAAGTGGTGAGCTGGCTGGGACAAGGCAAGGTGTCATGCGCTGCTCAAGGCCATTTTCTGTGAGCTGTGTGACACCAAGAAGTTTAATCTTATAGCCCATTTCAGCAACATGTTCGATGTCTTGAAGAGTGATCTCTTGGATGCCCTCTAAATGGATATTAGAGAAATCAACCTGCGTTCCATAAGCAATAGATGAAAGAATCGCGAGTTTATGGCCGGCATCAATGCCTCCAACATCAAGATTTGGATCCGCTTCTAAATAACCAAGCTCTGCACATTCATTAAAGAGTGCGTTGTAGCCTTGTCTCGTTTCTTCCATGCGTGTGAGGATATAATTACATGTGCCATTCATCACGCCCATGATGCGCGTAATTTTATTGCCAGCCAGACCTTCCGTAAGAGACTTGATCACAGGAATACCCCCTGCAACGGCCGCTTCATAACGCAAGGATACCTTTTTGCTTTCTGCCAATTGTGCGAGTTCGTGACCATGTATCGCAAGCATCGCTTTATTGGCGGTCACAACATCTTTGCCCGCTTGAAGCGCAACAACAACAGCATCTTTTGCAGGCCCTTCGTCGCCCCCGATCACTTCGATGAAAAGATCAACGTCATCTCGCTTCGCAAGGGCAACTGGATCTTCTTCAAAGGCATAAGCGGAGAGATCAACGCCGCGATCTTTGCCTTTCGAGCGCGCGCTCACGGCAGAGATTTCAATCGTGCGGCCCGTGCGAGATGCGAGCATTTCGGCGTGCTGGGTAATAATTTTTATCACACCAATCCCGACAGTCCCAAGACCAGCGATTCCGACACGAAGAGGAGAGATTTGATTCTGTGTATTTGGCATGACGACCTCTAAAACAAGCCTCTTATAAAGAAAGAGGTGAGAAATTATTGTGGGTTTGATAGCCTTATCATGGCTGTGACGCAACTCACTGAGTTCAAATTGTCTGACGACACGAAGTGATTTTTCAAAATTCGGTCGGAAAACAAAAAGAGCCTAGAGTCTAAAACTCTAAGCTCTTTAAAATCTTTAAATATAAATCGGACACTTAAGGTTGGATATCAGCACGCTCGAGCATCTTCTTGGCGCGCGGGCACTGCAGACGCTCCTTTAAGGGGCTATCTGGATCCACATCCTTTTTGCATACAAGGCATTTATCCGCACCACTAATTGCATTGAGCCCGCCGCAGCTGCCTTTGATCGTTTTATTCATCATGATGACACCGAGTGCCATTCCGAGCATAACGATCAGAAGAAGTAAGAAAGCGAGTATGAAAGTGCTCATAGCGATGCAGCCTTTATATAACTAAGTTCAGATTTAAGCCGTAAGTGCGCTAAAGCGCGAGCTGGCTGTTGTTTCAAACTCAATTTGGGATGCTTTTGTATCACGATCAATAAACAATACCGCGAGGTCATGCTTTTCTGCAATCTCAAGGCCTTTTTCGCGACCAAGGATCAACATTGCTGTTGCCCAAGCGTCTGCGAGCATTGAGCTCTCAGCAAGAACTGTAGCTGAAGCTGTGGTATGTGTGATTGGGCGACCTGTCACAGGGTCAATGATGTGAGAGAAGCGCTGACCATCTTTTTCGAAATAGTTGCGGTAATCACCTGAAGAGGCAAGGCCAAGGTTTGAAATACCAACAACATCAAGAACGCCGCCAGAAAGGGCTGTTGGCTTCTCGATGCCGATTTGCCAAGCTTGACCATCAGGGTTCTTACCAGAAGCATATAGATCGCCACCGATCTCAACCATGTAATCGTTGATGCCGAGGCTCTTAAGTGCATTGCCAACTTGGTCTGCACCAAAGCCTTTGCCGATTGCAGAAAGATAAACTTGTGTATCCGCTTGGATCTTTTGCAATGAAGACGCGCCAACACGAAGTGTTTGTGCGTGGCCAGATTGCGCTTGAGCGGCAGCGATCTGTGCGTCTGTTGGCATGGTTGTTTGACCGTTTGCGCCAAATCCCCAGAGCTCGATGAGAGGACCCATTGTTGTATCGAAGCGACCTTCACTTGCGAGGTGAACTGATTCTGCAGATTGCATCACATTTGCAAGATCAGAGGAGACCGAAAACGATTCGGTGCCCTTTTGTGCATTGAAACGAGAAATCTCAGAATTCGAATCCCAGTTCGACATTTGCTGATTCACAAGGGCGAGTGCCGAATCAATTTTTTTCTGAGCGTCAACTGTGTTGACAGATCCAGAGTGGTCTACGGCAATAACATTATATGTTGTTCCCATTGTAGAGCCGTTTAATTTCAATACGTTATCTCGTCCCTTGCATGCCGCTAATGCTAGTGACATAAGGATAAAAGTGCGGCGTGATAGCGAAGTAAGATTGGTCAAGTGGGTGCTCCCTTCTTGGTGTTCATCTCGATTATTCTACTTAATTAAGCCGCTTTTCAACGACATTTGCGATCATTTCAATACAAAAAGTATATCTTTGTTGAAATTTTTACTTTCGCTTATCTCTCAGCTGTCGCATAAGCACCCTTGAAATCTGTCGGAGGTTCAAAATTTGAAGCATTTTGCGCTAAAGAAGGGGCTGGACATTCCTATAACAGGATCTCCAACGCCTCATATCGAAAATGCCCCATCGGTAAACACCTATGGGGTGCTAGGTGATGACTACATCGGGCTAAAGCCTCGTGTACTTGTTGAAGAGGGTGCCATTGTGGCATCAGGAACACCTCTGATGGTCAATAAAGACCAGCCAGAGGCTCAAATCGTTTCTCCTGTTTCTGGCCGCGTTAAGGCTGTGAACCGCGGGCAGCGCCGGAAGTTGGTAAGCATTGTCATCGAAGCTGATGATTCTGCGGCGAAGCCAATCGACTTCTCAAAGGTTGGGGATGCCAGCACCGCACAGGGGCTTACTGAGCGCCTATGTGAAGCTGGATTGTGGACGTCATTTAGAACGCGCCCATACTCAAAAGTCCCTGCGCCAAATTCCAAGCCAATTGCAATTTATGTGACGGCGATGGACAGTGAGCCATTATCTGCAGATCCTTCTGCGATTATTGCTGAGGAAGCGAGTGCCTTCAAAGAAGGTCTCAAAGCTATTTCGCTTTTATGCGACGGGCCAACTTATTTATGCCAAGAATTTGGTGTTGAAGTTCCTGGCTCTGAGTTGGATGAAGTTGAAGCCGTTGCCTTTTCTGGCCCACACCCATCAGGACTTGCGGGAACGCATATCCACTTCTTAACGTCACCACGTGGAGAAGAAGCGGTTTGGACGATAAGCTATCAAGATGTCATCGTGATTGGGCGTTTGTTGCAAACGGGTTATTATGATCCGTCCTGCATTATCTCTCTTGCGGGGCCAGTTTGTGCGAACCCACGCTTGATACGCACCAAAACGGGCGCTTGTCTTGCAGATCTTGTACAAAATGATTTGCCAGCTGATTTGCCTGTTCGCATGATTTCTGGCTCAGTATTGAGCGGGAAAGCAGGCGAAGGGGCGGATGGATATCTCTCACGCTATGCTCGCCAGATCACATTGATCGAAGAAGATAAAAAGCAAATTCCACTGGGTTGGATTCGTCCAATGGCGTCAAAATACGCTGTACAGCCTGTATTGGGATCGCTCTTTTCTAAAGCGAAATTCCCATTAAGCTCTAATCTTAATGGGGGCCGCCGTGCGATGGTGCCTCTTGGGACTTTTGAAACATTAATGCCACAAGATTATTTGCCAACGCAGCTTTTGCGCGCGCTTTTAGTCATGGATACAGATCAGGCGCAGGCACTTGGTGCACTTGAGCTCGACGAAGAAGATCTTGGTTTGGTCGGATTCGCTTGCCCTGCGAAATATGAATATGGGCTCGCGCTCCGCGATAGCCTAGCTAAGATCGAGAAAGAGGGGTGAACCTTGGGCTTACGTAACTTCTTTGATCGGATCGAGCCAAACTTTTTAAAGGGCGGCAAATGGGAAAAGTATTTTCCTGTTTACGAGATGGTCGAAAGCTTTCTTTACACACCAAAAACCGTAACAACGGCCGCGCCGCATGCGCGCTCATACATCGATATGAAGCGCATCATGACTTACGTGGTGATTGCAACAATCCCATGTATTTTAATGGCGCTTTATAACACAGGCTATCAAACGAATTTGGCGATTGCAGAATTTGGCGCCTCTGGTTGGCGCGCGGCAATCATCGAGTTCTTTGGTATCGGATTTAATCCAGCCAACCCATTCGCCAATATGGCGCATGGTGCTCTCTATTTCTTACCGATCTATATCACCACGCTTGTCGCTGGTGGTATTTTTGAAGTTATCTTCGCAACGGTTCGCCGTCACGAAGTGAATGAAGGCTTCCTTGTATCATCGATGCTTTACGCTTTGATCGTGCCTGCGACGACGCCTTTGTGGCAAGTCGCTCTCGGTATCATCTTTGGTGTTGTTATCGGTAAAGAAGTCTTCGGTGGGACTGGGAAAAACTTCCTTAACCCAGCTTTGACAGGCCGTGCATTCCTATACTTCGCTTACCCAGCTCAGCTTTCGGGCGATAGCGTTTGGGTACCAGTTGATGGGTTCACAGGGGCGACAGCGCTTGCTGTGTCCGCCGCAAATGGTGTTCAATCCTTGGCAGCACAAGGCATGACATGGTGGGATAGCTTCTTGGGCTTCATTCCAGGTTCGATGGGTGAAACGTCGACGCTGGCATGTTTGCTTGGCCTTGCTTTCTTACTCATTACAAAGATCGCAAACTACCGCATGGTAGTGGGTTGTTTGGCGGGTATGATTGGCTTCTCATTGCTTCTTAATTGGATTGGTTCTGAGACAAACCCAATGTTTGCAATGCCGTGGCATTGGCACCTCGTTGTAGGCGGCTATGCATTTGGTCTTGTTTTCATGGTGACAGAGCCTGTATCTGCTTCGCATACCAATACTGGGCGTTATATTTATGGTGCTTTGATTGGCTTCATGGTGGTTATGATCCGTGTGATCAACCCAGCTTTCCCAGAAGGTATGATGCTTGCAATTCTTTTCGGCAACGTATTCGCGCCTTTGATCGATTACTTTGTTGTACAAGCTAACATCAAACGTAGGGCGAAACGCAATGTCTGAGAATGATGATAAAAAAACTGAACCAAAAGGCATGATTGGGCGTTTTCTAGCGGCTCCTGCTGACTCGGTTCATAAAACGCTAATCGTAGCTGTATCGCTTTGTTTGCTTGCATCTATGATCGTATCGGCTGCCGCTGTTGCTTTGCGTCCGCTGCAAGAGGTGAATGCGCTTAAAGATAAGCAAGTGAACATCTTGCAAGTTGCTGGCATCTACGATCCTGAGATCGATGTGTTGGAAGCATTTTCGGCTTTTGATGCGCGTATTCTTGATCTGGAAACAGGCCAATACACAGCAGAATTTGATGTGGCAGCTTTTGACGATCGCGCTGCTGCTGATGATCCTGCAACATCAAAAGCGCTTGATGATGATCCAGCTGGTATCGGGCGTCAGGGGCGTTATGTGACTGTGTACTTGCTCAATGATGCGGCTGGAAATCTCGACAAAGTGATTTTGCCACTTCACGGCTATGGACTATGGTCAACTCTATACGGCTTTATCGCTCTTGAAGAGAATGGCAATGATATCTTTGGCTTGCAGTTCTATGAACATGCTGAAACACCAGGCCTTGGCGCTGAAGTGGATAACCCACGTTGGAAGTCACTTTGGAATGGTAAGAAGTTAGCTGATGAAAATGGCGACCTTCAGATCAGTGTTAGCAAGTCCGCACCTGCTGCCGGTGCAGATTATCACATTGACGCCCTCGCGGGCGCGACGCTGACGACAGCAGGTGTGAATAATCTTGTGCGCTTCTGGATGGGTGAAACTGGATATGAAGCATTCTTAAGCAACCTAAAAGCGGGGAATATCTAATGGCACAAAAACGTAGAGAAATGTTGATCGATCCATTGGTCGATAACAACCCAATTACACTCCAAGTTCTTGGCATTTGTTCCGCTTTGGCTGTGACGTCCTCTTTGCAGGTTGCACTTGTGATGGCTGTCGCGGTGACATTCGTAACAGCTTTTTCATCTATGTTCATTTCCATGATCCGTAGCCAGATCCCTGGTTCGATCCGGATTATTGTTCAGATGGTTATTATTGCTTCTCTTGTGATCTTGGTGGATCAGCTTTTGAAGGCTTACGCTTTTGAAATTTCGAAAACACTTTCTGTTTTCGTGGGTCTCATCATCACGAACTGTATCGTGATGGGGCGTGCAGAAGCTTTTGCGATGCAAAACTCACCGATTGACAGCTTCATCGATGGTGTCGGCAATGGATTGGGCTATGGTCTTATCTTGTTGCTCGTTGGTGTCATTCGTGAACTCTTCGGTTCTGGCAGCTTGCTGGGTTTCACTATCCTTGAGACTGTGAACAATGGCGGTTGGTATGTGCCAAATGGCTTGCTTCTTTTGCCACCATCAGCGTTCTTCATTATTGGTTTGATCATCTGGGCCTTTAGAGCTTGGAAAAAAGATCAAGTCGAAGCACGTGAATATAAAATTCAAACTGTTGAGGCGCACTAATGGAAGGTCTTCTCTCACTTGCGGTCAAGGCGATCTTTGTTGAAAACCTTGCCCTTTCATTCTTCTTAGGCATGTGTACCTTCATTGCGGTATCCAAGAAAATCTCTACGGCGATTGGCTTGGGCATCTCTGTGATGATCGTGCAGTCAATTACTGTGCCTGCAAACAACTTGATCCTCACACATCTCCTCTCACCGGGCGCACTTGCTTGGGCGGGATTTGCTGATGTCGATCTCACCTTCTTAGGTCTTATTTCATACATTGGTGTGATCGCGGCTTTGGTGCAGATTTTGGAGATGGTTCTCGATAAATATTTCCCACCTCTCTACAATGCTTTGGGTGTGTTCTTACCATTGATCACAGTGAACTGTGCGATCTTAGGTGGCTCACTCTTCATGGTAGAGCGCGGATATAATTTCACAGAATCTGTCACTTACGGTGTGTCTTCAGGCTTTGGTTGGGCGCTCGCGATTACTGCGATGGCAGGGGTTCGTGAGAAGCTTAAATATTCTGATATTCCTGATGGTCTTCGTGGCCTTGGGATCACCTTTATAACAGCTGGCCTTATGGCCATGGCATTCATGTCATTCTCTGGCGTGAAACTCTGAGGTAGCATAGTTATGACAACATTTGGCCTAGGTATTATATTATTTACCTTAATTGTGATCGTCCTTGTGGCGGTCATCTTGGCGGCACGCTCCAAGCTTGTTTCAAGTGGTAATGTAAACATCACCATCAATGGAGAGAAAACAATTTCTGTTCCGGCTGGTGGTAAGCTTTTGCAAACACTTGCGGAACAAAAACTGTTTGTTCCATCAGCTTGTGGTGGCGGCGGGACTTGTGCGCAATGCCGCGTAAAGATTCATTCTGGTGGTGGTTCAATTTTGCCAACAGAAGAATCGCATATCACGAAACGTGAAGCTTCTTGTGGCGATCGTCTTTCATGTCAGGTTGCGGTTAAGCAAGACATGGAAGTGGAAGTTCCAGAAGAAGTATTCGGTGTTAAAAAGTGGGAATGTACGGTTGCATCGAATGAAAACGTGGCAACATTCATTAAATCCCTTGTCTTGAAATTACCTGAAGGCGAGGATGTAAACTTCCGCGCTGGTGGATATATTCAGATTGAAGCGCCGGCTCACAAACTCTCTTATAAAGATTTTGACGTTGAAGAAGAGTACCGCGAAGATTGGGATAAATTCAATCTTTGGCAATTTGAATCAACTGTTCCTGAGCCGATTGAGCGCGCTTATTCGATGGCGAACTACCCTGATGAAAAGGGTATGATCATGCTCAACGTGCGTGTGGCGTCACCGCCTCCAGGCACAGAAGGTATCCCTCCAGGGCAGATGTCCTCTTATATCTTCAACTTGAAACCTGGTGATAAGGTGACAATTTCTGGTCCGTTCGGAGAATTCTTCGCGCGCGAAACAGAAAAAGAAATGGTCTTCATCGGTGGTGGTGCTGGCATGGCGCCAATGCGAAGCCATATCTTTGACCAGCTCAAGCGCCTTAAGAATAAAGATCGCAAGATCACATTCTGGTATGGTGCGCGTTCTAAGAAAGAGATGTTCTTTGTTGAGGACTTCGATGAACTTGCAAAAGAATTCCCGAATTTCACATGGCATGTCGCTCTTTCTGATGCGCTTCCTGATGATGATTGGGGTGGATATACTGGCTTTATTCACAACGTGCTTCATGATGAATATCTCAAGAACCATCCGGCACCAGAAGATTGTGAATACTACATGTGTGGCCCTCCAATCATGAACTCTTCGGTGATTGATATGCTCTTAGAGATGGGCGTTGATCGCGATGATATTATGCTTGATGACTTCGGTGGTTAAACAACACAAATGAATAGAAAATGCGCTTCAGTTGAGGCGCATTTTTTTATGCGCTTGCAGCCTCGTTAAAACTATGAGAGCTAACGAACCCATATAGTTTTAAATCCATGAGAGCGCATCAATGTCTGAAAGAGCTGCAACCTATTGTTTAACGGTCACCTGTGAGAGCCAAAGAGGGGTGGTTGCGGCGATTGCGACATTCCTTGCTGAAAAGGGCTGCAATATCTCCGATAGTACGCAATATGATGATCAGGGTACGGGGCGGTTTTTCATGCGTGTGAGCTTTGCCTCGGATCTCGGCGCGGCGCTTACGGACCTCTCAAATGAATTTGCCACCATCGCAGAGCGATTTGGTATGCAATTTGCCTTCCACGATGAAAGCGTAAAGATGAAGGTTGTGATCATGGTTTCGCGCTTTGGTCATTGCTTGAATGATTTGCTCTACCGTGTTCGTATCGGCGCGCTTCCCATTGAAATCGAGGCGGTGATCTCAAATCATATGGATTACCAAAAAGCGGTGGTGAATGCCGATATTCCTTTTCACTGCATCAAGGTGACCAAAGAGAATAAGCCTGAAGCGGAAGCGGCGATCATGAAGGTTGTTGAGGATGTTGAGGCCGAGCTCATCATCCTGGCGCGCTATATGCAGATCCTCTCAGATGAGATGTGTCAAAAGATGTCTGGCAAGATCATCAATATCCACCATTCTTTCTTGCCTTCTTTCAAGGGCGCAAACCCCTACAAACAGGCGTTTGAACGCGGCGTGAAGCTGATTGGGGCAACATCCCATTATGTGACCGCTGATTTAGATGAAGGGCCAATTATTGAGCAAGAAACGGTGCGTATTACGCATGCGCAAAGTGCTTCTGATTATGTATCCATTGGCCGTGATGTTGAAAGCCAAGTCCTCGCACGTGCTATTCACGCTCATGCAAAGCACCGCGTTTTTATGAATGGTAATAAAACCGTTGTTTTTGCACCAAGCCCTGGCAGCTACTCATCTGAAAAAATGGGGTGAGGATCGTGCTGAATATCAGCGCAGGATGCGAATATGTGCAATATTTTCACATCACTGTTAGATATTTTCGCGATCACGTTGACATAGCCGCAGTCAGTTCCTAACTATGCATTGTTATCACTCCACGCATGCGAGTGCTAACACCAAGAATTTCTCGAAGCTTCGGCGACGAATTGATGAAAATATATAGCCAAAGGAGCCAAAAATGGCATTCAAACCGCTTGCTGACCGCGTATTGGTCGAACGTGTTGAAGGTGATGAGAAGACTGCTGGCGGTCTTATCATTCCAGATAGCGCTAAAGAAAAACCAGCTGAGGGCAAAGTTGTTGCTGTTGGTGAAGGCGCTCGCAAAGATAGTGGCGAATTGATCGCACCATCTGTTGCTGAAGGTGATGTTGTGCTTTTCGGCAAATGGTCTGGCACTGAAGTCACTGTTGATGGCAAAGAGCTGCTCATCATGAAAGAATCTGATATTTTGGGCATCATTTCTTAAGCCTAATTAAGATCAGAACCCATTCATAATATTACTAATAGAATTTAATTGGAGTGAACAATGGCTAAAGACGTCAAGTTCGGCACAGATGCACGCAACCGCATGCTCAATGGTGTAAATATTCTCGCAGACGCTGTAAAAGTTACTTTGGGCCCAAAAGGCCGCAACGTCGTTCTCGATAAGTCTTTTGGTGCGCCACGCATCACAAAAGACGGTGTTTCTGTTGCTAAAGAAATCGAGCTTGAAGATAAGTTCGAAAACATGGGCGCGCAGATGGTCAAAGAAGTGGCTTCTCGCACAAATGATGAAGCTGGTGACGGTACAACAACTGCGACAGTTCTTGCGCAAGCAATCGTACGTGAAGGCCTCAAGCAGGTTGCAGCGGGTCTTAACCCAATGGATCTTAAGCGCGGCATCGATCTTGCGACTTCTAATGTTGTTGAAGCAATCAAAGCAGCATCACGCGAAGTGAAAGACAGCGACGAAGTTGCTCAGGTTGGTACAATTTCTGCAAACGGTGAAGCTGAAATCGGTCGTCAAATCGCTGATGCGATGCAAAAAGTTGGCAACGACGGTGTGATCACTGTTGAAGAAAACAAAGGTCTTGAGACAGAAACAACTGTTGTTGAAGGTATGCAGTTTGACCGCGGTTACCTTTCACCATATTTCGTCACAAACCCAGACAAAATGCTCGCAGATCTTGATGACTGCATGATCCTCTTGCACGAGAAGAAGCTTTCTTCTTTGCAAGCAATGGTTCCGCTTCTCGAGTCTGTAATCCAATCACAAAAACCACTTCTCATCATCGCTGAAGATGTTGAAGGTGAAGCACTTGCAACTTTGGTTGTGAACAAACTTCGCGGTGGTCTTAAAATCGCAGCTGTTAAAGCACCTGGTTTCGGCGATCGCCGTAAAGCAATGCTTCAAGACATCGCGATCTTGACTGGTGGTCAAGTGATCTCAGAAGATCTCGGCATGAAGCTTGAGAATGTCACAATGGACATGCTCGGCACAGCGAAAAAAGTTTCTATCTCTAAAGACGAAACAACAATCGTTGAAGGCGCTGGCGCTAAAGCTGAAATCGAAGCTCGTGTTGGCCAAATCCGCGCACAAATCGAAGAAACGACTTCTGATTACGACCGTGAAAAACTCCAAGAGCGCGTTGCGAAACTCGCAGGCGGTGTTGCAGTTATCCGCGTTGGTGGCATGACTGAAGTTGAAGTTAAAGAGCGTAAAGACCGTGTTGATGACGCACTCAACGCAACACGCGCTGCGGTTCAAGAAGGTATCGTTGTTGGTGGTGGTGTTGCTCTCGTTCAAGCTGGCAAAGGCCTTGAAGGTCTTGAAGGTGCAAACGCTGATCAAAACGCTGGTATCACAATCGTGCGCAAAGCGATCGAAGCTCCGCTTCGTCAAATCGCTGAAAACGCCGGTGTTGACGGCGCTGTTGTTGCAGGCAAAGTTCGTGAATCTTCTGACACGTCTTTCGGCTTCAACGCTCAGACTGAAGAATATGGCGACATGTTCTCATATGGTGTTATCGACCCAGCTAAAGTGACACGTACTGCTCTTGAAGATGCGGCATCTATCGCAGGCCTCTTGATCACAACTGAAGCAATGGTTGCTGATCTTCCGTCAAAAGACGGCGGCGCAGCAGGCGGCGGCATGCCAGACATGGGCGGCATGGGCGGCATGGGCGGCATGATGTAATTCATCCCCCAGCTTTTTAAAGCTTAAGAACGGAGGTGCTTTGCGCCTCCGTTTTTTATTGCCTTGGTGTTTTATTCAGGTGAGGCGGTTTCCGCCATATATTTTGCAGGCGTTAAGCCGTTTGCAAAGACCTATAAGGGCGGTATTGGTTTTATTGTGTTTTGCAGCTTTAAGGTAAATTCTAGTGAGGATTATAATGAGGGGAGGGGTGCTATGCTATTTGAGAGAATTCTTAAGAATGATTATGCCAAATTGCCGGATGTCATACGGGATTTTCATTCGAATAATGGAGTAACATCTTATTCTGGCGTTTATACTATTGAAGGAGGGCACTCTATTTTGGGGCGGTTACTTGCGAGTTTGTTTGGCTTCCCTCATGGCGGTATTGATGTGGCGATAGAGGTCGAAAAAGCGCCTCTGTGGATCACGAGTGTTGGGTGCGGCGTATATTGGTAGTCACAGTTTTTCATCGCGCCTCTGGGAGCGTGACGGGCTTTTGATGGAAAGTTTTGGGTGGTTCCACTTTCAGGTCGGTTTGGAACTTGTAGATGGGGCCTTGCACTACCCTGTTTCGAAGGGATTTATAGGCAAGCTGCCCATGCCAAAACCTCTACTTCCCATTTCCATCGCGCGTGAATACTCAGTAGATGGAATATTCCATTTTGATATTGCAATATGTGTGCCGCATATAAATTGCTTGATGGTACGCTACAAGGGCTGCTTGGAGCCAAACTAAATGCATTTGGCTCCAGCGTTTTTGGATATTAAGCGGTTAGAATGTCACATCTACATTGGGTAAATTGAGCGATTTAATGAGGTCGCGAAGCTCTTGGCGTGCGGCCACATTTGAGATGTTCAGCGAATTTTTGACGCCTATATCTTTGAGATCGAGCAAGGTGAGCCCTCTTGGAAAGAGTTCGCGGAATATCACGCGCTCAGAAAAACCTGGCGCCAAACGAAAGCCGATGCGCTTGGATAAATTCTCCATCGCCTCGCCAATCTTCTTTTTATTGTGCATATTTTGCGCACCAAGCCTATTTCTCAAAACAACCCATTCGATGGGTTTCAAGCCAGCTTTGGAGCGAAGTTGGCGTGCATTCCAGACCATTTCTGAATAAACGGAAGGCCCAAGGATCGCATTGGTCTCAGGGTTGACCCGCGCTAAGAGATCGAAATCGATGTAGCTGTCGTTCATGGGGGTGACGAGGGTGTCCGCGAGTGCGTGTGCGACTTGGCTCAAGCGGGTATGTGAACCAGGGCAATCGATCAAGATGAAGTCAAAGCTGCTGTCAAATCCTTCAACGGCCATAGAAAGGCGGTAGTCGAAGCTATTCTCGCCTTCAGGAATATCCGCTTCTGCAATGTCAGGTAGGTCGCGATAGTCTGGCGTCGCGAGCTCTACTTCTTCTTTGATACAGAAGGTAAGGCGGTTCTCAAGGTAGCGCGCGAAGGTTTTTTGGCGCATATCGATATCGAGTGCGCCGATTTTGTGGCCCATGCGTGCAAGAGCTGTCGCGATGTGCATCGACATCGTCGATTTTCCCGCGCCGCCTTTTTCGTTTCCAACCACAATAATATGCGTCATTTAAATACCCTAATGATTAAAATTGCTAACTGCTTGATAGAAAATGCGCGCGTTAAGCGCAAATAAAAAAGGCTGCAAAGTGTTTACTTTGCAGCCTTTTATTTTCTGATCTCTCAGGCTTATTAGAAGCCAAGACCTGCATATTTGTTTTTGAACTTGGAAACACGTCCGCCAGCATCCATGAGGCGTGTGCTGCCACCATTCCATGCTGGGTGCACAGATGGGTCGATGTCGAGTGCGAGCTGGTCGCCTTCTTTGCCCCATGTGGAACGCATTTTCACAATAGAGCCATCTGTCATTTTGACGTCGATAAAGTGGTATTCTGGATGGATATCTTTTTTCATCATTCAGCCCCTTATGCTTTTTTTGGCTTATAGTTTGTATCTTCTGCGATACGTGCTGATTTACCACGGCGTGCGCGCAAGTAGTAAAGCTTAGAGCGACGTACACGGCCGCGACGGATTACTTCGATTGACTCGAGGTTTGTTGAGAACAATGGGAATACACGTTCAACACCTTCGCCAAATGAAATTTTACGAACTGTGAAAGTACCCGCAATACCAGAACCGTTTTTACGAGAGATGCAAACACCTTCGTAGTTCTGAATACGTGAGCGTGTGCCTTCAGTTACTTTGTAACCAACACGGATTGTGTCGCCGGCTTTAAAATCCGGAATTGTTTTGCCGAGAGCTTCAATTTGCTCTGCTTCTAGCTGGGCGATAAGATTCATCGCTAATCTCCAGTTTTCGAGTGGTTTTGCCCACACATGTTTCTCGCGCTTCAGAGCTCCAGTTCTTCGAATTGGCCTGCTTCAAGTGGCTTGAAACGACCCTTAGGAGGATGCAAACGTCTATTTTTGCTATGTTTTAGCTTTTCACTGCATATGAAGAAAATAGCAAAGCTAAATTGACGAGATAGAATCTCCTATCAAGACGCCCTGCGTTTATACGAGTTTGGGCTTTAAAACAAGAGGTTTGAGGCGTTATTTTAAATCGGATTGGGCTTTCTTGAATGGCGTATTTTTGGCCAAGCCGAAAACATAATGAGATTGCCGATGATGGTGACGGCACAGCCGATGAAAGACGAATAATGCCATGTATAATCTTCATAAAAGGTCGATAAGATTAAGGCGACCACAGGAAAGAGAACCGTCGCATAGGCCGCGCGATCAGATCCTAAGCGAGCGACCATCATCAGATAGGCCGTAAAGCCTAGCACAGTGCCAACAACCGAGAGATAGAAGAGCGCGCCTAAATATTTTGTCGAGGTCGGAAGAACAAACTCGGCGCCGCTGGCAATGACGATGAGGAAAAGGATAGTTGTTCCAATTCCCATTCCCCATGCGCTGGCGATGACGGGGGAGACGCCCTGCAGATTATTCTTTCGCGACATCATGTTGCCTAAAGAAAACAACATTGTTCCAGCCATAGCCCAAATGATCCCATAGAGCGTGTTCATATCGAATTCTATGGCTAAATCTTGCCAAAAGAGCAGCAAAAGCCCAACCGCGCCGACCATTCCGGCGAAAAGGCTTTTAGGTTGCGCCGTTTCTTTGAAAAATATGCGTGCGTTGATGACGTTAAAAATTGTTGCCATAGAAAATATAACCGAGACCAATCCTGAAGGCATGAGGCTCGTCGCATTATAGAAGCAAATGAAGTTAAAGCTGAATAAACAGAGCGCTTGCAAGACGACAAAGCGCCATTTGGCTGGATAGCGCAGTTTTCCGAGTAAATATAACCCTGTTATGAAAGTAACGAAGGCTAAGCCAAATCGATAAAATATTGAGACGATAATATCGACAGGGCCGATTTGCCAAGCAATCGCGATCCAAGTTGTTCCCCAAATAAGAACAGTTGCGCTAAATAGAAATAGATTTGTCATATGGGCTCCATGATCTCTGCGCTGGCTATATGCTTTTTTAAGGGAGTTATTGCACAATCTTGCGGTATTCGTGCAAGGCCTAGGTGACATATGCGCATTTGCTGGTATTTTACACTCGAAAGGGGCGAATATGGGAAAACGCATAGAAGAATATCTTCTCGCATCTAAGAGATGCCAGCGCTTGGTCAATATGCCCCTTGGAAAAGGGCGTCAGCTTTCAATATGGGAAAATAGCCATGATGAAGTCGCATATCATGCGGCGCAGGGTCATACTTTTAGCTTATACTTAAAGGGCGGCGAAGGCACATATCAAGTAGATGGAGATCATTTTGAAGGCGGTGAAACGGGCGCTGTTTGCATCTTTCCGAACGGGCATTCTTCAACGTGGCGCATAACAAAGCCCTTTCGCTTTGTGCATCTCTACGTCGGTGATGAAGACCTGCGCGGTGCTTTTGCAATTTCAAAAGATCAAGATGCCCGCCGATTAGATCTATCGGAACAAATACAAATCCGTTCAGAAAAATTTAGAGAGCCATTGCAGAAAATGGCACTTGCCGCCATGGCAGGAGATCATTTGGCGGCGGATGTGAGTTTCTCGGATATCATTGAAGCATTGTCTGAAAGTCCTATGCGATTATCTGGTGGATTATCACTTAAGGCGCGCCGTGATGTGCTGGAATGGGTGCATGAGAATATCGATCAAAGCATTCGGCTGAGTGATATGGCTCAGATTTCTGGTTTATCTGATTTTCATTTTCATCGGATGTTTCAACAGTCTTTTGGTATGGCGCCGCATAAATGGCTTGTTTTATATCGAACTAACCTGGCGAAGGCGCTTTTGAAAACCACACCACTTTCTCAAGTTGCTTTCGCGTGCGGCTTCTCCAGCCAAAGCCATTTCACACGGCAATTCAAGCTTTGGCAGGGCCTCACTCCGGGGCAATATCAAAAAGCGCTCTTATCTTGATCTGTGCTTTAAGAGAGAGGCGCAGATGAATGCACCTGCCTTCTTTTAATCTTTCATCTCTTTGTAAGCTTTCCACATATCGGGCCGGCGCTCTTGCGTGATTTTTTCTGCCATTTTTTTGCGCCATTCGGCAACTTTTCCATGGTCTCCTGACGTTAGCACATCTGGGATCGGCAAGTCGCGCCATTGAGCGGGGCGGGTAAATTGCGGATGCTCTAAGAGCCCCGAAGAATGGCTCTCTTCTTCTAAACTCTCCGCATTCCCAACTACGCCTGGAAGAAGGCGCACCGTTGCATCAATCATGGCTTGAGCTGCAAGATCGCCG
>CALLMA010000087.1 GCA_938008015.1 uncultured Celeribacter sp. | reverse complement strand
ATTCGATGCGATGATGCACTCAGAGCTTACAACTTGCTCGATTTTGCGTGTCATCTCCGCTTTTACGCCTGCATCTTCAAACACAGCCTCAACGATGAGATCACAATCCCTTAAAGCGTCTAAATCAGGTGTTGCATTGATGCGGCCTAAAACTTCGGCCTTTTTCTCCGGTGTTACTTTCTTGCGAGAAATGCCTTTGTCGAGGAGCATTTCCGAATAAGATTTGCCACGATCAGCCGCGTCTTGGCTTTGATCGATCAAGACAACTTCAATCCCCGCATTCGCAGAGACATAAGCAATACCCGCGCCCATCATACCCGCGCCGATCACACCAAGTTTTTTGACGGTCTCATCGGCAACATCAGGGCGATTGGCACCTTTCTCGAGCGCTTCCTTATTAATAAAGAGCGAGCGGATCATCGCAGATGAGCTTGGATTGAGCAAGACATTTGTAAACCACCGCGCCTCGATCTTGATTGCCGTATCAAAAGGCACGAGAGCGCCCTCATAGGCTGCCGAAAGGAGAGCCTTGGCCGCAGGATAAACGCCGCTTGTATTCCCCATCACCATAGCAGAGGCACCAACATATGTCATAAAGCCGGCTGGATGATATGGAGCGCCGCCTGGCATTTTATAACCCTTTTCATCCCAAGGTTTTACGATCTTAGGACCAGAGAGGACCCACTCTCGCGCATCGCGCATTGGATCATCAGAGACTTCATGAATGAGGCCGGCAGATTTTGCAGCTTTTGGCGAAGCGAGTTTTCCTTGTAAAAGATAAGGCGAGGCGGCCATCGCTCCCATCATGCGCACCAATCGTGTTGTTCCGCCCATGCCTGGAAAAATTCCAACTTTAATCTCAGGTAAACCAATTTTGGCCTTTGGATTATCTGCTGCAAATATGCGGTGGCAAACAAGAGGGATCTCAAACCCAATGCCAAGCCCTGTTCCAGGCATGACACAAGCAACAGGCTTGCCGCCTTTATTCGTCTTAGGATCCATCCCCGCGCGTTCGATTTTGCGCAAAATCCCATGCATACGCATCAGCCCATCCATGAGCCCTTGTGCTGGGTTATCTCCAGCCGCATCGCGCATTCTCGCGATGGAATTGAGATCCATCCCGCCTGCGAATGTCCCTTTCTTACCAGATGTAATAATGATGCCCTTTACGTCATCATCGGCGAGAGATTCATCAAATAAGGCCTCAAGGTCATAGAAACCTTGCTCATTCATGACATTCATTGATTTGCCAATGGTATCCCATGTGATAGTGGCAATGCCTTCGGCGTCTTTGTTTAAACTAAAGTCACTCATAGCTTCCTCCTACACACGTTCTATAATTGTCGCAGAGCCCATGCCTGCCGCGACGCATAATGTTGCCAGACCGATCTCTTTATCTTGGCGTTCGAGCTCATCAAGCAATGTGCCGATAATGATTGCCCCTGTTGCTCCAAGCGGATGACCGAGTGCAATCGCACCACCGTTGACATTGATTTTCGTGTCATCAAGATTGAACGCTTGCATGAAACGCAAGACAACGGCCGCAAAAGCTTCATTCACTTCAAAGAGGTCAATATCAGAAATAGACATGCCTGCTCGAGATAGAATTTTTTCAGTGACAGGGACGGGGCCTGTTAGATTGATTGTCGGTTCTGATCCAATTTTGGTATTCGCTTTAATGCGCGCTCTCGGCTTTAGCCCATGTTTGACGCCAAACTCTTTAGAGCCAATTAAAATCGCACTCGCCCCATCAACAATGCCGGAACTATTGCCTGCGTGATGGACGTGTTCGATTTTTTCAAGATGAGGATATTTTAATAATGCGACTTTATCAAAGCCCGGCATTGTTTCACCCATATCTTTGAAGGCGGCTTTGAGCTTGGCTAAATCCTCGGTTGTGGTGCCGGGGCGCATGTATTCATCATGGTCTAAAATTGTTAGGCCGTTGATATCTTTGACAGCTTCAATCGATTTGGCAAATCGTTGTTCTTTCCAAGCCTTGGCTGCTCGATCTTGCGATTGTGCGGCAAAATTATCGCAATCTTCGCGGCTAAATCCATATTCTGTTGCGATTAAATCTGCTGAAATCCCTTGCGGGATAAAGCCGCTGCCCATTGCGAGGCGCGGGTCTGCAGCCATTGCAGCACCATCAGATCCCATCGCAACACGAGACATCATTTCAACGCCGCCTGCAATATAGGCATCGCCTTGCCCCGCCATGATTTGGTTCGCAGCTAGATTGACCGCCTCCATGCCAGACGCGCAAAATCGATTGATGCTCAGCCCCGGTACAGATTGATCAAGATCGGATAGTAACACAGAGGCGCGGCCGATGCAGCCGCCTTGCTCCATGACTTGCGTGACGTTGCCCCAAATCACATCTTCAATGCAATCATTGGGCAGATCGCTTCGCTTGAGGATTGAGTTTAGCATTTGAGAAGAGAGTGCAACCGCGCTCACCTCATGCAGTGAGCCATCTTTTCGTCCCTTGCCGCGCGGTGATCGAACTACATCATAAATATAAGCGTCGTTCATACTCTCTCCTTGAATTATGTCGTTTTTGGGAAGGCAGGTTTCATTAAGTCATATGGATGTTTCCAGCCCGCTTGATTTGATATGCGCGTCAACCAGCGATCGATATTTGGATACTCAGATCGCGTGAAGCCGAATTCTTCAGGGTAATAAAGATATGAACAGCAAGAAATATCAGCAATTGAAATTTTCTCCCCGACCAACCAATCTTTATCGGCGAGCTCGAGTTCGAGAATTTGCAAGGCGGCTTGCGCACGTGCTGTCATGAAATTAATAACATCTTCAGAGCGATTTTCTGCTGGAAGAAAATTCTTCAAAAATCGTAGAACGCCCACTTGGGATGAAAGTTTGTGATTATCCCATAAAATCCAGCGATCAATGGAGCGCATCTCTTGTGCGGTCGTTCCACCAAGCTGGCCGTGTTGCTCACTTAGATATTTTAAAATGACGCCAGATTGGGCATAAGATTGACCATTTTCGATATAAACAGGGCATTCGCCCATGCTATTGATTTCTTCGCGAAACGGCGCAGAGCGTGTTTCGCCTTTAAAGAAGTCAACAAATATTGGTGTCCAATCAAGTTTCAAGATCTCTAAGGTGAGTGCAATTTTATATGATGCACCACTTTCTCCGAAGCAATAGAGCTCTCTATTCATATCAAATATCCTGTTAAATTACATTTATAAGAACGAAAAATTTTATAAATAGTTAAAGTTGGAGCTCCATTTTCTGAATGAAAAGCTTTTTGAAGCTCCAATGGTTTTTTAAAATGCCTCAGCGGATAAGCTCATGACCGGATCTGCACCAGATTCAATGCGTTTTAGAAGGGTGGTGGTCATTGGAAGTTGGCGCGCCATAAAATAGCGTGCGGTGATGAGCTTGTTATTATGGAACTCCGGATCGTCAGATTCTAGAGCTGCTTTTGAAGAGGTTTTGGCCATTTTGGCCCACATGAACCCAAGGCAAACATAGCCGAAAAGATGCATGAAGTCATAAGATCCCGCAAGAGCTGCATTTGGGTTTTTCATGCCGTTCTGCATAAAGAACATTGCAGATGATTGCAGGTCTTTTGAGGCTGATTTGAGGGGGGTGATAAATTCGGCCATCTCCTCACTATCATTGTCTTTGCAAAAGGTTTTAACCATTTCAAAAAAGGCCATCACGTGTTTTCCGCCGTCTTGGGCGAGCTTTCGTCCAACAAGATCAAGGGCCTGTACGCCATTTGCGCCCTCATAAATCATCGCGATGCGCGCATCGCGCGTGAATTGCGACATGCCCCATTCTTCAATATAGCCATGTCCGCCATAGACTTGTTGTGCGTTAACTGTCGCTTCATATCCTTTATCAGTCAAAAAGCCTTTTAAGACAGGCGTAAGCAAGGAGATAAGGCCATCGGCCGCATCATCTTTATCTCTGTGAGCCTGATCTAGGAGTTGTGCGCCCCAAAGCATGAATGCGCGCGCGCCTTCAATAAAGCTTTTTTGATCCATCAAATTACGACGTATATCTGGATGTACGATCAAGGGATCAGCAGGGCCATCTGGGTTTTTAATGCCGGTTACATCGCGGCCCTGGAGGCGGTCTTTGGCATAGATGACGGCGTTTTGGTAAGCGGCTTCAGCTTGCGCAAGGCCTTGCATCGCCACCCCAAGGCGCGCTTCATTCATCATTGTGAACATTGCGCGCATGCCTTTATGCATCTCACCTAAAAGATAGCCCTCAGATTCTTCATAGACCATCACGCAAGTTGAGTTCCCATGAATACCCATTTTTTCTTCGATGGAACCAACCGAGACGTTATTATTCTCGCCAAGGGAGCCATCCTCTTTCACTAAAATTTTAGGTACAATAAAGAGAGAAACGCCCTTAATGCCATCTGGCCCACCCGGTATTTTCGCCAGCACAAGGTGAATCACATTTTCAGACATGTCATGATCACCAGCTGAGATGAAAATCTTCTCGCCCGTAATTTTATAGCTGCCATCCTCTTGTGGGACTGCTTTTGTGCGCATGAGCCCTAGATCTGTGCCGCAATGAGATTCCGTGAGATTCATTGTGCCAGTCCATTCGCAGCTGGTCATTTTAGGGAGGTATTTATCTTTTTGTTCGTCGCTCCCATGGGCGAGGATCGCTGAAGCGGCGCCGTGCGTGAGGCCTTGATACATTGTGAAGGCTTGATTGGCGGATGAAAAAATTTCACCAACGGCTGTTCCAATAAGCGATGGTAGCTCTTGGCCGCCATATTGCTCTGGCAAATCAAGACCTGGCCAACCGCCTTCTTTCATTTGCTCAAAAGCGTCTTTAAATCCTTTAGGCGTTGTTATTTTTCCATCTTTGAAAATACAGCCTTCGGTGTCTCCAATTGTATTGAGAGGGGCTAAAAGATCGGTAGCGAGTTGACCAGCGGTCTCCAAAATCGCTTCTGTGAACTCTTTTTCAAGATCACTATACCCAGCCGTTTGTGCAGAGCTAACATCAAGAACATCGTGAAGAACATATTGAATATCTTTGACGGGGGCGATGTAGCTGGGCATATAGCTTTCCTTTTTAAATGGGTTCTAATCTTTTAACTTCTTTGTTCTCTAAAAGTATTTCTAAATCTTTAATGGTTTGATTAAGAGTGTGTGCTTCTTTTTTCATTTTTTCAAGTTTATTTTGTGCTTTACTCACGCAAACGTTATATTGCTTTTGCGCGCCGTTAACTTGATGATAAAGGTCGAAAAGTTCGGAAATTTCATCCAGAGAAAAATGGAATTTTTTACCTTCTAAAATGAGGTTCACTCGAACGCGCTCTTTATGGCTATAAATGCGTTTTTTCCCAATTCTAAGAGGGGAGATCAGGCCCTTCGCCTCATAAAACCGGAGTGCGCGGGCAGTTATGTTAAAAGTTTCACACATCTCGCGGATTGTGAGGAGGTTTTCTTTTGGTATATTCTTCATCTTATTGTGCATCCAAAATGCAAACTCAAATTATTGAATTTTTCAAACTTGTTAATCAACTGATCAACTATATTACTTTATTTCAATTATGGCGTCACGTTGAGATTTGATTTTATTCACTAATAGCAAGATTTTGTTTAGTGGTAAAAATCCCCAGCATTTCCCCGTATATTCCGAAAATTGGGCGAAGGAGATACATTAATCCATTAAATCTACTTTGCTTTTGAAATTGTTTTAAATACACGATTATTATAATGAGATTTGACAAATGATGATTTAAAAAGGTGCATTGGTGTATCATCTTTCAATTGAAACTAGAGACGATTGGTGGGAAGTCGAGGCGCTATATGATACCTGTTTCGCGCCTGGTCGCGAACTTTTATCCTCCTATCGTTTGCGAGATGGTATCGATAAAATACACGATCTATCTATGATTTTGCGCGATGATAAGAATGTAATAAGCGCAGCAATTCGCTATTGGCCTGTCTCAATCATCGAGAAAAGCAAATCCGTGGAGGCGCTGCTTTTGGGGCCCATTGCCACGCATCCTACGCGCCAAGGAGAAGGCTTGGGGGGGCAATTAATATTTGAGAGCTTGAATAGAGCAAAGTTGCTTGGATGGGAGCGTGTGCTTTTAGTGGGGGATGTTGAGTATTATAGCCGTTTTGGGTTTTCGCGCTTAGAGGGGGTTATAATGGCATCTCCGACGAATCCATCGCGCGTTTTAGGGTATGAGCTTGTTGATGAAGCTTGGCGCGATATTAAGGGCCAGATTGTGAAATATCAGCAAGCCCACAGTTGAATGCGACTGAATGCGACTGATTTTTTATCACCGCCTTAGAATTCTCTTACAATTAAGTGTTTCTCATTGTGAAATGATCCCATTTAAGCAATATTCCCCTTATTATTAGATTATTGTCAATTATTGATAGTTTTAGCAATAAATCAACGTAAAGAGAGGAAATTTCGTGAAACTCGGTGTTCCAAAGGAAGTCTTTGAGGGAGAGGCGCGTGTCGCGCTGACGCCTGAAAGCGCCAAGCAGTTGCAAAAGCTTGGGTATGAATGTGCCATTGAAACCGGTGCTGGACAAAGCGCTGGCTTTTCTGATGCGGATTATAAAGCTGCAGATGTAGAAATCATCAAGACGGCAGCGGCGCTTTGGAAGGCATCTGATATTGTCGCGAAAGTTCGCCAGCCAAATGATACAGAAATGAAGCGTTTGGTTAAGGGGCAAACATTGATCTCTTTCTTCAATCCTGGTGGAAATGAAGAGGGGATGGAAAAGGCCAAAGCGGCTGGTGCGAATGTGATTGCGATGGAAATGGTGCCTCGCATTTCGCGCGCCCAGAAAATGGATGCGCTTTCTTCCATGGCTAATATCGCAGGCTACCGTGCGGTTATTGAAGCGGGTAATAATTTCGGCCGCTTTTTTACAGGCCAAGTGACAGCTGCTGGTAAAGTGCCGCCTGCAAAAGTCTTGGTTGTTGGGGCTGGTGTCGCCGGTCTTGCTGCGATTGGAACATCAACATCTCTTGGTGCGATCACACTTGCTTTTGATGTGCGTCCTGAAGTGGCGGAGCAAGTTGAATCTATGGGGGCAGAATTTGTCTACCTTGATTTTGACGAAGAGCAAACAGATGGCGCTTCAACAGGTGGTTATGCTTCTGTTCAATCAGAAGAATTTAGAAATGCACAGCTTGCTAAATTCCTCGAGCTTGCGCCTGAAGTTGATATTGTTATCACAACTGCCCTGATCCCCAACCGCGAAGCACCTGAGCTTTGGACAGAAGAGATGGTCAAGGCAATGAAGGCGGGATCCGTCATCGTTGATCTCGCGGCAGAGAAGGGTGGCAACTGTAAACTCACTGTTGCGGATGAAAAGATTGTGACAGAAAACGGTGTCACAATCATTGGATATACTGATTTCCCATCTCGCATGGCAGCTCAATCTTCAACTCTTTATGCGACAAATATCCGCCATATGATGAGCGATTTAACCCCTGAAAAAGACGGTCAGATCAATCATGATATGGAAGATGATGTGATCCGTGGTGCGACGGTAACATTTGAAGGCGATATCACTTTCCCGCCACCGCCTCCAAAAATTCAAGCCATCGCGGCGCAGGCGAAAAAGCCTGAGGTGAAAGAACTAACACCTGAAGAGAAAAAGGCGGCGGAAGCGGAAGCCTTTAAAAAGCAAACCATTCAACAGGTTACTCTTTTGGGTGTCGGCGGAGCGCTCTTGCTTGCTGTCGGCCTCGTGGCACCTGCAAGCTTTATGCAGCATTTTATCGTCTTCGTTCTGTCTGTTTTTATTGGTTTCCAAGTGATCTGGAATGTATCGCATTCACTTCACACGCCCCTCATGGCCGTGACAAATGCGATCTCTTCGATCATCATATTAGGCGCATTGATGCAAATTGGATCAGGATCTTTCCTTGTTATCTTACTTGCCGGACTTTCAGTCTTTATGGCTGGCATTAACATCTTCGGTGGCTTCATGGTCACAAGGCGCATGCTTGCCATGTTCCAGAAATCTTAAGGAGTAGAGATAATGGATTTTGGATTTACGACTGCGGCATATGTCGTTTCAGCAGTTCTTTTCATCCTCTCTTTAGGGGGATTATCAGGGCAAGAAAGTGCAAAACGCGCTGTGTGGTATGGTATTGTTGGTATGGCACTTGCGGCTGTGGCAACGCTTATTGGACCAGGTTCTGGCCTTTGGCTTCTTTCGCTTATCCTCATCGGGGGCGGCGGATATATCGGCTGGATGGTTGCAAATAAAGTCGAAATGACTGAAATGCCGCAACTTGTCGCTGCGATGCATTCTCTTGTCGGATTGGCTGCTGTGTTTGTTGGCTTAATCGCTCATATTGAAATGGGTCGTGTTGGGGCGATGGATGAGAGTGCTAAAAAGGCGCTTGATGGTTTTGCCGCTCTGATTGCCAAGAAAGATGGTGTTGAATTAGGTATTTTGAAAGTTGAACTTTTCTTAGGTATCTTTATCGGTGCGATCACCTTTACAGGCTCTGTGATTGCCTATCTCAAATTGGCTGGGAAAGTGACATCAAAAGCAGAGAAACTCCCTGGTGGGCATATGCTGAATGCAGGCGCGGCTGGACTTTCTATCTTGTGTTTGATTTGGTACATGAACACGGGTGGCTTTTTTCCACTCTTCCTTATGACACTTGCCGCTCTTTTCATCGGCTATCATCTCATTATGGGAATTGGCGGCGCGGATATGCCTGTCGTTGTGTCTATGCTCAATTCTTATTCGGGTTGGGCAGCTGCAGCGATTGGTTTCTCACTTGGAAATGATCTCTTGATTGTTGTCGGCGCGCTTGTTGGTTCGTCTGGTGCGATTTTGTCTTACATCATGTGCAAAGCGATGAACCGTTCTTTTGTCTCTGTTATCCTTGGTGGTTTCGGGGAAACAAAAGGGCCGGCGATGGAAGTTGAAGGCGAACAAATTGCGATTGATGCAGATGGTGTTGCGACAGCTTTGAATGATGCTGATAGCGTTGTGATTGTACCTGGTTACGGGATGGCGGTTGCGCAAGCGCAAGCGGCGGTCTCTGAACTGACGAATAAGCTTCGCGCAAAGGGCAAAAACGTCCGCTTCGCAATTCACCCTGTTGCTGGGCGTTTGCCGGGGCATATGAATGTGCTTCTTGCTGAAGCGCGTGTGCCTTATGATATCGTACTTGAGATGGAAGAAATCAACGATGATTTCCCTGAAACAGATGTTGTGATCGTGATTGGCTCGAATGATATCGTTAACCCAGCTGCGCAAGAAGATCCAAACTCTCCAATCGCAGGCATGCCTGTGCTTGAGGTTTGGAAAGCAAAGCAAGTGTTTGTCTCCAAGCGCGGGCAGGGGACTGGATATTCTGGTATCGAAAACCCACTCTTCTACAAAGAAAATACACGTATGTTCTATGGTGATGCGAAAGAGTCTATGAACGCTTTATTGCCGAAAATCGACTAAGATTGAATGTATGAGATGATAAAAAGGGCGGAGGTTTCTCCGCCCTTTTTACATTTTAAAATAGTATTACTTTATGATTTAAACTTCTCAACCAATCTCAAAATGCGTGCGCCGTAAGTTTCGGCGCTTTTGAGGCAACCTAGGGAAGGGCCTTGTTCTGGGGAGCTGTCTCCTGGGGAGGTGGCGAGGGGGCCGAAGGAGCCGCCGGCCCAGTTTTGATCATCTTTGGTCGAGGCCATATTTGCCGCTGGTTTTTGATTGAGCGAGACCCAAAGCCCCCCGTGCTGCGCTGCCAAGGTGGCGAGGTAGATCATCGTGGTGGATTTATCGCCATTGGTGGAAGCAGCATTGGTGAAGCCGCCCATGAATTTATCTGCCCAAGAGGCTTCAAACCACGCCTTTGAGCTTTCATCGACAAACTTCTTAAATTGCCAAGCCGGCCCGCCCATATAGGTGGGCGTGCCGAAAACGATCGCATCTGCTTCATTGAGGGCCTCCCAGATTGCATCTGGAATATTGCCATCTTGCGGGATTTTCCACAAACGCGCACCATCGCCTGCGCCTTTTGCGACGGCCTCAGCTTGCTTATCTGTATGGCCATAACCTGAATAATATACGATTTCTACTTTTGCCATTATGGCCTCCTAATAACATTTTCTAATGGATTAGCGGTTTGTGATGAGTGCGAAAAGCATAAAAATGCAATTTATTACATTTCACTCACAGCGAATTGAAAGAAGGGGCCTGAATATTGGATGACTCGTGCCTTTGTTTGAGGCAAGTTTAGGGCATGGAATTATTTTTTGCTTATAGTGCGGGTTTGCTAACGCTGATCAACCCTTGTGTTTTGCCCATTTTGCCAATTGTGATTGCGGGGAGTTTGCAATCGAGCCCGAGAGGGCCGCTTTATATGGCTTTGGGCATGTCGGTCACCTTTGTTGTCTTTGGGCTTTTTGTGAATACTATTGGGTATAGTATTGGCCTTGATGATCAAAGATTGTCTCAAATTGGAGCGATCATGATGATTTTATTTGGCATCATACTGCTTGTGCCAAAGCTTTCATCGGGGTTTTCCACACTGACTTCTGGGTTTGCAAATGCGGGTGATGCAAGGTTGAATGCAATGGAGGCAAATGGCGCTCGAGGACAAGTTCTCACAGGGATGCTTTTAGGCGTGGTTTGGTCTCCATGCATCGGGCCGACATTAGGGGGCGCGATTGCTTTGGCCTCACAAGGCGAAAACTTACTATGGGTCACTTTTATCATGAGTGCCTTTGCGCTGGGTGTTTCAACGATCATTCTTGTTTTGGGGTATGGGGCACGGAAAAGTTTGCAACATAAACTGCGTATGATTGCTGAAAAATCTAAGCCGCTTATGGGGGCTATCTTTTTGGTCGTTGGCTTGGCAATTTTTTTCCGCCTACACCACGCAATAGAGGCTTGGGCTCTTATGAATTTGCCGAGTTGGTTCGTTGATCTTTCGGTTTCAATTTAATTCGTTTTGGAGGTTTGTTTAATGAAACGTCGTCACTTTATTACATCTGGGATCGCTTGTGCCGCAATGGGGCTGGCGCCGGCATCGGCTTTTGCGGGTGCGCTTAAATATAGGAATGGTTTGGTCAAGAAGCTGCTTGCTGAGGGGAAAACTGTATTCGTGGATTTTACTACAGATTGGTGCCCAACATGTGCGGCGCAACGGCGCACGATTGACGCCCTGAAAGAAGAAAATGCACAATACGAAGAACATATTGTGTTTGTGAGCGTCGATTTTGATAAGTTTCGCCGCTCGGGAATTTCAAAAAAATACCGTATTCCGAGACGATCTACTTTGTTAGCTTTGAAAGCGGATCAAGAAATTGGCCGGATTGTTGCGGGGACATCAAAAGATCAGATCAAAAATCTTTTAGATGCAGCCTTGGAGGCGTCATAAAATTGCGTTGAAACTACAGGCTTTTAATTTTGTCACAAGCGACTATATTTTGAAAGTATCATCCCCATTCTAGCTCATTGAAAGTCTCTCATTATGCCTATTAAAGCTCGCATTTCGGAACGTCATTCTGCTATTTCAAAGTGGCGCCAAGAGATCCATGCACATCCTGAATTGATGTTTGATTTGCCGCAAACATCCAAAAAAGTTGCGAATTTATTGCAGGAGTTTGGATGTGATGAGGTGGTGACAGGCATGGCGGAAACGGGCGTTGTGGGCGTTATCAAGGGGCGCAGTGATACGAAGTCTGCGGTCATTGGATTGCGTGCCGATATGGATGCATTGCCAATTTTGGAAGAAACGGGATTAGAATATGCCTCTAAAAACAAAGGGATGATGCATGCATGTGGTCATGATGGGCATGCGGCGATGCTTCTTGGGGCGGCTCAATATTTATGCGAAACGCGCGATTTTGATGGCACTGCCGTTGTGATATTCCAACCTGCTGAAGAGGGGGGCGGTGGTGCAAAAGTCATGATTGATGAAGGATTGATTGAGCGCTTTGGTATTGATGAAGTTTATGGCATGCATAATTGGCCAGGTGTTCCTGTTGGAGAATTTGCAATTCGATCAGGTAGTTTTTTCGCGGCAACAGATGAATGGCATGTGGAAGTGATCGGTAAGGGAGGCCATGCTGCTAAGCCGCATGAGGCGGTTGATAGCATCGTCACGGCGTCGCATATCGTCACAGCCTTGCAAACGATTGCATCACGCAATGTGAACCCTGTGGAACAAATTGTGGTATCGACTTGCTCGATTGAAAGCTCATCAAAAGCGCATAATGTTCTCCCTGCCTCAGTGCATATTGCAGGGACCATTCGCACATTAGATGAGGGTGTGCGTGATTTTGCAGAAAAGAGATTTAAGGAAATTGTCACGAAGGGTGCGGAAGTTTTTGGGGCAGAGGTCAAGATTGATTTTCAGCGCGGATATCCCGTTATGTCGAACCATGAAACCAATACAAATTACGCAAGAGACGTTGCATTGGATATCTCCGGAATATGCTCTCAAGCGCCGTTGATTATGGGGGGAGAGGATTTTTCTTATATGACGATAGCACGCCCAGGCGCTTACATTTTATTAGGAAATGGAGAGAGTGCGCCAGTCCACCATCCTAAATATAATTTTAACGATGAAGCCATTCCTTTTGGAAGTTCATGGTTTGCGGAGATGGTTGAAAAAAGATTGCCACTGACGGCGTGATTTAACCGCCAGTATGGCTCATATGACGTGTCATTTGCCCTTTGATCTTATCGTTAGAATAATCAAAGGAATGGCTTTTAGGCTTGTTTGAAATTGCCCCCTTGATCGCCGCGATAAGGGCGTCATCGTTGAGGGTGTTTTGGCGCATAATATCGCGCAGTGATATATTGTTTTCTTGGCCTAAACACATAAAGAGTTGTCCTTCGCATGTAACGCGTATGCGATTGCAACTGTCGCAGAAGTTATTTGAGAGCGGGGTAATAAAGCCAATGCTTTGATTGGTTTGTGCCACGCGCACATAGCGTGCCGGGCCTCCTGTGCGTTCATCTGTGTCAATCAATTCATAACGCGTTTCTATTTTCCGACGAAGATCTGCAAGCGAATAAAATTGCGATAAACGACTTGCTTCTTCGAGCTCCCCCATTGGCATGACTTCAATCCAAGTTAGTGCCATATCCTCTTGAGCACACCACTCTATGATATTGAAAACCTCATCTTCATTGAAGCCTTTGAGAGCGACCGCATTTATTTTAATGCGAATTCCTGCGTTTCGGGCGGCATCTATCCCTCTGCGAACCTGCTTTAATTGCCCCCAGCGTGTGATATGCGTAAACTTTGCTGGATCTAATGTGTCTAATGAGACATTGATGCGTTTGATGCCAATATCTGCGAGGGGTTGTGCATATTTCTCAAGCTGTGTGCCATTTGTTGTGAGCGTAAGCTCTTTGAGGTGACCCGTTTCAACATGACGGCCCATAGCTTTAAAAAAATCCATGATATTGCGTCTAACAAGAGGTTCACCTCCTGTGATCCTCAGCTTATTGATACCCAAAGATATGAAGCAATTACAAAGGCGCTCGAGCTCTGAAAGGGATAATAAGTTTTTTTTCGGTAGGAATTTCATGTTTTCAGACATGCAATATCTGCACCGCAAGTCACAACGATCTGTCACTGAAAGGCGCAGATATGATATCATGCGTTCAAAAGGATCGATGAGCTGGGTGGTCGGCGCAGGGAGGTCATTCATATGGATAAATGTACTCACTTGCACAGGCGGGAGCAAGCCAGCAATCATTTTGAATTTATCATTGCCTTTCTGTGCATCCTTTTGGGCGATAACACTTATAATTTGTGCCAAACATAGAAAGCGCTTGAAAAATCAATTTTGTTTGTAGACTTTAAGGATAAGTCTATATAGCAACATATTTAGTTAGCGCTAACGCAATTGAAATGTCGCTTGTTGAAATTGAATTTTGAAACAAATCAGAGCTTTGAATTTTTTGAAGTTTATGTTTTGAAACTAAAGTGAGGAAAATATGGTATCTCGCATCATTCCGGTAGAAGATTTTGATCTTGTTATTTTTGGTGGCACCGGCGATTTGGCGCGCCGTAAGATTTTGCCAGGGCTGTATCGACGCTTTTTTGCAGGCCAAATGCCTGATGAAGCGCGCATTATTGGCGCTGCGCGAAGCGATATGGATCAAATGGGATTTCGCGAGATGGTGCGCGAGGCTATTTTTGAATTTGCTGATAAGAAATATCAAGATAACAAGAAAATCGATCGCTTTCTGGATCATATCGATTATGTAGCCATTGATGCGCGCGGAGAAGCGGGCTGGGAAGCGCTCAAGGGCAAAATGCGCGCTGATGTCGTGAAAGCATATTATTTCTCAGTTGCACCCAGCCTTTTTGGCGATTTGGCAAAGCGCTTGCAATCATTTGGCATTGCAGATGATAAAGCTCGAATTGTTGTCGAGAAGCCTTTTGGCAGAGATCTCGAAACGGCACGCCAATTGAATAAAGATCTGGCCGCGTATTTTGATGAGACTCAAATCTACCGTATTGATCATTATCTGGGTAAAGAAACGGTTCAAAACTTAATGGCCGTGCGCTTTGGAAATATCCTTTTCGAGCCACTTTGGAATAGCCAATATATTGATCATATTCAAATCACCGTTGCAGAGACTGTTGGCGTTGGTGGGCGAGGTGAATATTACGACAAGTCAGGTGCGATGCGTGACATGGTGCAAAACCATTTGATGCAACTTCTGTGCCTAATCGCGATGGAACCGCCCAATAAATTTGAACCTGATGCGGTTCGTGATGAAAAGCTTAAGGTTATTCGTGCTTTGCAGCCGGTCCCAGCGCATCATATCGTGAGAGGGCAATATGATGCCACAGCGGATGAGCCGTCTTATCGAGAAGATGCAGGCGATCCACGTTCGCGAACAGAATGCTTTGTCGCTCTTCGGGCCGAAATTGCGAATTGGCGTTGGTCTGGCATCCCGTTTTATTTAAGAACAGGTAAAAAACTCCGCGCAAGGGGTTCTGAGATTGCGGTCGTCTTCAAAGAAGCGCCTCATTCGATTTTTGGGCCACAAGATGCCAAATCTCCCAATGTATTGGTGATCCGTTTGCAGCCTGACGAAGGGATGACTTTGCAAGTCACAATTAAAGAGCCGGGGCCTGGTGGAATGCGCCTTGTCGATGTGCCTCTCGATATGAGTTTTGCAGAGGCTTTGGGCGATGAGGTTGAGGATGTGCCAGATGCATATGAGCGCCTTATCATGGATGTTATTCGCGGAAATCAGACGCTCTTTATGCGCGGTGATGAAGTGGAAGCTGCTTGGGCATGGACAGATCCTTTGATCCAAGGCTGGATTGAGCGCCATGACGTGCCAAAGCCATATGATGCCTATTCTGATGGTCCAGATGATAGCGCGATGATGTTGCACCGTGAGCACCGTCGTTGGCGTGAAATTAGATAAAGAGAGATTGTAAAATGGAATTTGTAACTTATTCAAGTCGCGAAGAATTACTCAGCTCACTTGCGGAACTCACCGCCAAGCAACTCGAAACGAGCCTCACTTCGAGCAAAAGAGCGTCTCTTTGTGTGCCAGGTGGATCTACGCCTGGCCCTATGTTTGATCAGCTTTGCGAGATGGAGCTGGATTGGAAAAATATCGACGTTTTGCTAAATGATGAGCGCTGGGTTCCTGAGACATCTGAGCGCTCAAATACGACGCTATTAAAACAGAGATTGATTGTAAAAAAAGCGGCTCAAGCAAGGCTTGTGCCATTATATTGCGATGAACCAACGCCTGAGGAGGGGTTGCCTGCTTTAATTGACGGCATTGAAAAGATCTTGCCGCTGAGTGTTTTAATCCTTGGGATGGGCGCTGATATGCATACGGCGAGCCTTTTTCCCGGCGCAGATCAGCTTGAATTAGGGCTCTCAGAGGACGCTCCTAATCTGCTTGCAATGCGTGCGCCCGGCGCCGCTGAGCCTCGGATCACGCTCTCTGCGAAAGCATTAAAAACAGCACAGCACACGCATGTTTTAATTACCGGTCAAGAAAAGCGAGATGTGCTGGAAGCCGCCATTGGGCAAAATGAGCAAGATGCGCCAATTACGGCATTTTTACCCCATGCAACTGTGCATTGGGCGCAATAATATTATTACAATAAGGAATTACGATGTTAGCTGATTTTTCCGAACTGCAACGCCTACATTCTTCAATAGCGGCGCGCCCCATTTTGGATTTATTCCATCACGATACTGAGCGTGCTCAGAAGTTTTCTATTCATGCAGATGGTTTGTATTTTGATTATTCTAAGACAAACATTGATGATGCCGCGCGCACAGCTTTATTTGATCTGATAGAAAAATCAGGCGTTTTAAAAAAGCGCTCTGAGATGTTCAGTGGCGAAAAAATCAATGACACTGAAGGGCGCGCTGTCTTGCACACCGCATTGCGTCATCAAAGTGATGAGCCTGTCGTGGTTGATGGGCATGATGTGATGCCGGAAGTTCGTGCTACTTTAAAGCGGATGGAGACGTTCTGCGATGAAATTCGCAGTGGCGTTCGAACAGGCGCCAGTGGCGAGAAGTTTACGGATATTGTTAATATCGGCATTGGCGGTTCAGATCTTGGGCCGGTGATGGCGTATGAAGCCCTCAAGCCTTTCGTTGATGGGCCTCATTGTCATTTTGTGTCGAATATTGATGGCGCACATATCCATGATATTCTCAACGCGCTTAATCCGAAAACGACTTTGGTGATCGTTGCTTCAAAAACCTTCACAACCATTGAAACAATGACGAATGCCACATTCGCGCGCGATTGGCTTCTCACTGGCGTTGAACAAAATGATTTAAGCAAGCATTTGGCCGCTGTTTCAACCGCCGATGATAAGACTGCAGAATTCGGTATTACACCAGATATGGTTTTTGGTTTTGAAGATTGGGTTGGCGGGCGTTATTCGATGTGGGGGCCGATTGGGCTTTCTGTGATGCTTGCGATTGGGCCTCAAAATTTTCATGCGTTTTTGTCTGGCGCTTGTGCGATGGATGAGCATTTTGTGTCTGCCGAGACATCAGAAAATCTCCCAATTCTTCTCGCTCTTGTCGGAATTTGGCATAATCAAATTTGCGGTTATAGCACGCGGGCCGTTTTGCCGTATGAGCAGCGCTTACTCAGATTACCTGCTTATTTACAACAGCTTGAAATGGAAAGTAATGGTAAATCCGTCGCTGTGGACGGCCAGTCTTTGCCTTATCATAGTGGTCCTGTAGTTTGGGGGGAACCTGGCACAAATGGCCAGCATGCTTTTTATCAGCTGATCCATCAAGGCACGCGGGTTATTCCATGTGAATTCATGGTTGGTAAATATGGCCATGAAGATAATTTAAGCAATCAACATGAGATTTTAGTATCAAATTGTTTGGCGCAATCTGAAGCTCTTATGAAAGGGCGCAGTTTTGAAGAAGCGCGCAATCTTATGGTTGCGAAGGGCTTTGAGGGCGATGAGCTTGAACGGCAAGCACGTCATCGCGTTTTCCCAGGAAACCGCCCGTCAACAACACTGGTTTACGATAAGCTCACACCCTATGTTTTGGGTCAAATTGTTGCACTTTATGAGCATCGTGTTTTTGTTGAAGGTGTCATTTTGGGAATAAACTCATATGATCAATGGGGTGTTGAGCTTGGAAAAGAGCTTGCTGTGGCGCTGCAGCCTGTTTTGAGCGGAGAGCAAGATGGAGCGGGCAAAGATGCATCAACCTTAGCTCTCGTTGCGCTTTTAAAAAGATAGGCGCTTAAAAATCTAAAAAGCGTGATTTTATTTCGGGGTTTGGCAAGAAGCAGTCTGACTTTTTGCCAAACCATTTGAAGCGATTTTGAGCGATCATATCATATATTTTATCAAGAATGCTTTTAGGAATAACCCTAAATAAACAAAGCCATTTCAGAGGCAATTTTAACTGACGCAGTATGATAAAAGTGGCGTCAAATTTCTCATATGCTTGGTTGTTTTGGATCACGAGATAGCTATGCTCGAGGTCTTCTGCTGTAAAGCCATATTGGGCTGCCAATGCGCGGCCTGTTTTCTTTCTTGAGGATGCGAAATAAAACTCAGCGCTTTTTTCATACTTTAAAATCAATTTAATCCAGCGTGCACATAGCAAGCAATCGCTATCAAATATGACGACACTGCGCGGTTCAAGCTTTGGGGGGATGTTCATGTTTTAAAGGTTTTTGTCGCTGAGATGAGTGTGGTGCATAGAAATGCACCACAGCATCGTTTCCGTTTTTCTTTAATTTGCCAGTTCATTCAAAAGTCTCGCCCATGATCTGATGCCTTTATGGAAGTTTTTGACCCCATATTTTTCATTCGGGCTGTGAATAAGATCATCGTCATTTGCAAATCCCATCAGCATTGAATCCATCCCTAATATCGTCGAAAAATATCCGGCAATCGGAATAGAGCCTCCCATGCCAGCAAGCACGGCTTCTCTATCCCATTCGGCTTTAAGGGCCTTGCGGGCGGCATCGAATTCGGGCCTGTCCGTATTCATAACAGCCGCTTTTGCGCCATCTAAATCCAGATCCCATTGAATTTTGCAATCTTGGGGCAAGCGGTCTTCAATATGCTTGCGTAGGGCAATTCGTATTTCATCTGGGTCTTGATCACCGACAAGTCGGCATGTGAGCTTGCAATGCGCCTTTGATGGGATCACAGTTTTTGTTCCAGCGCCCTGATATCCTCCCCATAGACCGTTAATTTCTAGGGTAGGGCGCGCCCATGCTTGCTCTAATGTTGTGCGGTCCGTTTCCCCATGTGCTTTTGAGAGGCCGACACCGTTTAAATAGGCCGCTTCATCAAATCCACTGTCATTCCACTGCTCTAATATGCGCTCAGGTGTATCCGTCACGCCTTCATAAAATCCTTCAATGGCAACGCGGCCATCGGCGTCATGAAATGAAGCAATAAGATGCGCGATCTCTTTTAAAGGATTTAAGGCTGGGCCGCCATATAACCCTGAGTGCAAATCTTTATTTGGGCCAATGAGCGTGAATTCATCTTTTAACATTCCGCGCAAAGACGCACAGATTGAGGGCACTTCAGGTGTCAGCATTGCTGTATCACAAATGAGGGCAAGATCTGCTGTGAGGAGCTCTTTATTCTCCTCCATGAAAGGAACAAGAGAAGGGGATCCGCTTTCTTCTTCGCCTTCAAAGAAAAATGTAATTTTGCACGGAAGCGCGCCATGGACTTTCATCCAAGCGCGGCAGGCTTCCAGAAATGTCATTAATTGCCCTTTGTCATCGGAAGCGCCGCGCGCTCGGATCACTTTGCCAGTAGGACGCGCCTCGATAAAGGGGGCGAATGGATCATGCTCCCAAAGCTCTAAAGGGTCGACTGGCTGAACATCATAATGGCCATAAAACAATAGATGTTTGTCGCCGGAGCCCATTTGCCCAACGACCATTGGATGGCCTGGTGTTTCGTGTATTTCGGCGCTTGCACCAATTTTTTCGAGTTCATTTTTCAACCAAATAGCAGCAGTTGCACAGTCGTTCTTATACGCTGGATCGGTTGAAATTGATGGTATCTTTAAAAACTCCATTAGAGTTTCAATGGATTGATCCACGGTCTCATCAATTTGGTTTAAAACTGTCGCTATTGATTGGTTCATTTCTGTCTCCAGACAAGTTTACTATCCGCTTAGCAAAGACTTTTTTATAATGTTTGTAAACATGAGGTTCTAAATTTTTATACATCGATAAACAGGATGATTTTCAAATCGATATGTGCAAAAATATGAGAATTAAGCAGTTTGTTGATGTTCATATTGTGATCGGGGTGCACGATATGATATATTGTAATTTAAGGCTGCATGTTATATTGGCGCAGTTAAAATAAGTCGAAGATATCCTCTTCGTGTTGCCTCACGATATACCGGAAGGAAATAAGGTGAATTATACGGCTAAGCTTGATCAAGCGCTTAATCGACTTCACGAAGAAGGACGCTACCGCACTTTCATCGATATTGAAAGAACCCGTGGTAACTTCCCTCATGCGATCTGGCATAAAGAAGAT
>CALLMA010000086.1 GCA_938008015.1 uncultured Celeribacter sp. | reverse complement strand
CATTAAGATTGAGATGGGGGCTTTGAATGAGCCTACATCTTCCAGCTATAGCGAAGAAACACGTCTAAGCTCACTTGAGCCGGTTTACGGCAAGGATATTGATCAAGATCGTGGTGATCGTCGCGCAAGCCGATCTTTGAGCTTTTATTTTGATCAAGCCTTTTGCGATGTAGAGGGTGAAATCGCGAAGCTTCAACTTGCGCGGCGCTCGCGCAGTCCTATACGACTTGATTATGGGCGTTCGTATGATGGGAAATCATATCTTATCACGAATCTATCTGTCACAGAGCATGGGATAGATTCTGATGGGCGCATGCTGCGTGCAGAACTTACAATTTCGTTGCGCGAAACCTCACATGCAACTTTGTTTGGCGCGATCGCAAGCATTGCATCGCCTTTAATTAGAAGAGGTTGATATGCGTTATGTAGAACATAAGGCCAAACAAGGAGAGCGCTGGGATATCATTGCTCTTTCTTACTATGGCTCACGTCAAAATATCCGCGCCATCATTCGTGCGAACCCTCAGTACATAGGCCTTTTGAGCTTTAAGGGGGGAGAGGTGATCCATGTGCCGATCCTTGAAGAGGTGCAAGCGTCACAAAATACCACCTTGCCGCTTTGGAAAAGATAAATGCTAACACCTAAAATCCATGAGCTTACGCTTGATCATATTTCGGCTCTTCGTTTTTTAGAAGATCATACCGCAACACTGTCTTATAAAGATGGCCTACATGGCATGTCTGACTTGCTTACAGCGCGGGTGGCCGATCCAAATGGACTATGGAGAAGCTCTTTTGCGCCAGCCCCTGGCGCATTGATGTCGGCCTCACTTGGCTATGCTGAATTGCCGCCGTTGCATTGTGGTTTATTTGAAGTGGATCAGCCGAGTTTCTCAGTGGGCAGTGGTGTTGATGTATGTACGTTTAGCGCAGTATCGGCGATTTTGAATGAAGACTTGCGGAAGATGCGCTCTGAGGCTTCTGAGCAGCTTACAGTGGCGCAAATGGTTGCCAAAATAGCGGGGCGCAATGGTTTGACGCTCAGAGGTGCGCCGCCTGCGACAATGCTTGAGCGTGAAACACAGCGCCGGCAAAGTGATATTGAGTTTCTCAAAAGACTTGCAGAAGATCATGATTGCATCTTTAGCATTAAAGGCGATCAGCTGGTTTTTATGCCGATTACAGATCTTGAGCTGCAAGCGCCGAGCCTGTTTTTGGATTTAGAGGCTGAGCGCGTTTTAGATGCGACACACCAAGAAGTGGGCCGTATTTTAAGCGCTGAAGGTAGTTTTAATGCAAGTGGCGCTTATCGCTCTGCACATATCCATTATTTTGACGGGCCAAAGGGTAAAGAGCTTGAGTATCGTTTGAATGCAGAGGGAGTGGGTTCACGTGAGGTGCTAGAGATCGATGAGCGCGCCGATAGTGTGAGCCATGCACAAAGCCTGTGCCGCTCTGCTTTGTCGAATGCCAATCGTGGCTATAAGGTTCTCTCTCTTGAAATGACGGGCAACCCTTTCGCGATTGCAGGCATTTGCGTGCAAGCAGGTGTGGGCTTTGGCAAATACGCGGGTAAATATCTTTTATGGGAAAGCAGCCATGAAATCAGTGGCGACAGCTATAAGACAAAAATAGAGCTCAAATGGTGTCAGGAGTGATCAAGATGAGAAACGCGCCGTTTAAATTTGGGATTGTCTCTGATCTTGATGCCAGCAAAGGGCGGGCCAAAGTGACGCTCCCGGATGAAAATGGGATCAGCACCGCTTTCTTGCCAATCATCCAAGAAGAGACGGTGAATAACCCATCTTCTAAGACGATTAGTATTGGCTCGCATGTGTTGGTAGCGCTCGATGAAAAGGGCAATACGGGGGCTATCATCGGCCCTTATTATCCGGATGGGGAAACCCCGCCGGCAGGTGAAGAAGTCTGGATGCGCCAAATGAGCGATGGGGGCTTTATTGCCTATGATCCAGAGGCGGGCAGCTATCATGTAAAAGCCACAAGTAAAATTTTCCTTGAGGTTGGTGGCCATCATATTACGATTGATGGGGGCGGCATTCGCCTCAAAGGCAATGTAAGCATTGAAGGCAATTTGAATGTGTCTGGCGCAACAGATCTTAAGGCAACAAAGATCAACGGCATTCCTCAAAGTGGTAGTTAAGATCTTTCCAAAAGGTTAAAACTAGCTTTTTAATCAAATGAGAACATACTAAGTCGGCTTAGTTAAGTTTGAATGCCTTGCGTGATTATTCTTAATCACATGTTAAATCGTATCACAAATTTTGAACATTGGCAGGCTAAATTGGGCCAAAATGGCGAGCTTGCAGAAGGTTTTGATGATATTCATCAAGGCATTCAACTTGTGATTTTAACGCCACTTGGCTCAATACCAGGTTTGCCTGAATTTGGGATTAATCATGACCTTTTTCGCGATCTTGAGCAATTAGGCGCGGCTCGTGAAGCTTCTGTGCATCTTCATGAACGCCTTTCCTTTTGGTGTGAGCGCATTGAAGTTGAAAGCGTTGATGTAGACCATATTGAGGCAAATATTGTGCGGTTTGCGGTGGTTTATACGCTCGCGGATGATGTCAGTGGACAGGTTTTCACCTTTGAATTCGATGAAGAGTTTGGAGGGTTTTGATGCTGAGTTATGAAGAGATTGATGCTTTGCGCGCAAAAGGTGCACCAGAGTTGTTTTCGCGAGATCAAGAA
>CALLMA010000085.1 GCA_938008015.1 uncultured Celeribacter sp. | reverse complement strand
TTATCATGAGTTTCCAAAGCCAGGAAAACTCGAAATTCGCGCCACAAAGCCAATGGCAAACGGCCGCGATCTTTCGCGCGCCTATAGTCCCGGTGTTGCGGAGGCTTGTCTTGAAATCAAAGAAGATGTTTCCAATGCAAGCCGCTATACATCGAAAGGCAATCTTGTGGCTGTTGTGTCAAATGGGACGGCAGTTTTAGGTCTTGGTAATATTGGGGCGGCTGCCTCTAAGCCTGTCATGGAAGGCAAAGCGGTTTTATTCAAAAAATTCGCAAATATCGATTGTTTCGATATCGAAGTTGATGAAAGCAATCCTGAAAAGCTCGCCGATATTGTATGTGCTCTCGAGCCCACTTTCGGTGCGATCAATCTTGAGGATATCAAAGCGCCTGATTGCTTTATTGTTGAAAAGATTTGCCGCGAGCGGATGAACATACCTGTTTTTCACGATGATCAGCATGGTACCGCTATTGTGGTCGCAGCAGCTGCAACAAATGCGCTGCATCTCGCAGGGAAGAAGTTTGAAGATATCAAAGTTGTCTCAACAGGCGGTGGCGCAGCCGGCATTGCCTGCTTGAATATGCTTCTAAAGCTTGGCGTTAAACGTGAAAACGTGTGGCTTTGCGATATCGATGGGTTGGTCTATGAAGGACGCTCTTCTGAAATGACGCCGCAAAAGCAAGAATATGCACAAGTGTCTGATTTGCGTGACCTTGATGACGTTATTGGGGAAGCCGATCTTTTCCTTGGTCTTTCGGGGCCAGGCGTTTTGAAGCCGGAGATGGTTGCGAAAATGGCCTCTAAGCCGATTATTTTTGCTCTCGCTAATCCAACGCCTGAAATTATGCCGACGGAAGCGCGCAAAGTGGCTCCAGATGCGATTATTGCAACTGGGCGGTCTGATTTTCCAAATCAAGTTAATAATGTTTTATGCTTCCCGTTTATTTTCCGTGGCGCACTGGATGTTGGGGCGAGTGAAATAAATGATGCTATGAAGCTCGCTTGCATCGACGGCATTGCAGAGCTTGCGCGCGCGACGACATCCGCTGAAGCTGCCGCAGCTTATCAAGGCGAGAAACTTGAATTTAGTGCAGAATATTTGATCCCCAAGCCTTTTGATCCGCGCCTTATGGGCGTTGTTGCCTCAGCGGTTGCGAAAGCGGCGATTGAGAGCGGTGTGGCGAAGAAGCCATTGGATGATATCGAGGCATATAAAGCGAGCTTAGATCACTCTGTCTTTAAATCTGCGATGATTATGCGCCCTGTTTTTGCGGCGGCCGCTCAAGTGACGCGACGGATCGCATTTTCAGAAGGCGAGGATGAGCGCGTCTTGCGGGCTGCAAATGCAATGATTGAAGAGACAACAGATAAACCAATCCTCATTGGGCGCCCTGATGTTATCGCGATGCGTGCGGAGCGCGCAGGCCTTAAAATTAGGCCGGGAATTGATTTTGAAATCGTGAACCCTCAAAATGATAGCCGCTACAAGCAATATTGGCAGGCCTATCATAAGCTCATGGAGCGCAAAGGCGTGACGCCAGATTTGGCCAAAGCCGTTGTGCGCACGAATACAACGGCGATTGCTGCAATCATGGTGCAACAAGATCATGCAGATAGCATGATTTGTGGTACATTCGGCCAATATCTCTGGCATTTAAAATACATCAACCAAATTCTTGGCACGCCAGATTTAAGCCCTGTTGGCGCATTAAGTCTTATGATTTTGGAAGATGGGCCGCTCTTTATTGCGGATACTCATGTGCATATGGAGCCGGACGCAAACCAAATTGCAGAAAATGTGATTTCCACAGCGCGCCATGTGCGCCGCTTTGGCATTGAGCCGAATATTGCGCTTTGCTCACATTCTGAGTTTGGCAATTTAAATTGCGCGAATGCACAAACAATGCGCGATGCCATTGATATCTTGGATAGCGAGCCGCGTGACTTTAGCTATGAGGGGGAGATGAATATCGATACGGCGCTCTCTCCAGCCCACCGCGAACGCAATTTCCCAAATGCACGCCTGCAAGGGCCTGCGAATGCTTTGGTGTTTGCAATGGCGGACTCTGCATCTGGTGTGCGCAACATCCTTAAAACAAAAGGGCTAGGTTTGGAAGTTGGGCCATTATTGATGGGAATGGGCAATAAGGCGCATATTGTGACACCTGCGATTACGTCGCGGGGATTATTGAACATGTCTGCAATCGCAGGCACACCCGTCAAACATTATGGCTAGTTCAATATTTTCAAGCACCCAATTTTAAAATGAGAAAAATCATGTCTAAGACGACTTCTGAGGATGATCAGAAAAATCCTTTGATTGATACTCTTGTATCAAAAGCAACGCATATCTACATGCTAATGATGCAGAAAATACGTCAGCTCTTAAAATCGTCTCCTAAAGTAAATGTCATCCGCTTATCGGGCGCCATTATGACACGCAAAGGGGGCTTGAACGATCAAGCGCTCAGTTCAGCCATTGAACGCGCCTTTCTTAAGGGCAAGCCTAAAGCGGTTGCTCTGTCGATCAATTCCCCTGGTGGCTCTCCGGTCCAGTCCTCGCTTATCGCTGCGCGCATTCAAAGGCTTTCTGCTGAGAAAAATATCCCAGTGTATGCCTTCGTTGAGGATGTAGCTGCATCAGGTGGATATTGGCTCGCATGCGCTGCGGACAAAATTTATGTCGACCAATGCTCAATCGTGGGATCAATTGGTGTCATTTCTGCAGGGTTTGGGTTTGAAGGGCTGATTGAAAAACACGGGATAACACGCCGCGTTTATACATCCGGGACTTCCAAGAGCCAGTTGGATCCTTTTAAAGCTGAAAATCCAGAAGATATTGAAAAGCTTAAGTCCCTCCAAGAAGAAATTCACATCAGCTTTATAGAGCACGTCAAAACGAACCGTGGTGAGCGTTTGAGCCAAGAGATCGAATTATTTGACGGTAGTTTTTGGACGGGCAATAAGAGTATCGAACTTGGGCTCGCGGATGCGAAGGGCCATCTTATTCCAACGATGAAAGAAATCTTTGGCGAAGATACATGTTTTTCGGTCTTTGGCTTGAAGAAGCCAATATTTGGTCGCCTTGGATCGCAGTTGGCGCTGGGCGTGGCCTCAGAATTTGAAGAAAACCATTTATGGGCTAGATACGGCTTATAATATGTATGTAAAAGTCATCACCGTATTCTTGATCTTTATGAGCGTGCTTGCACTGTTTGGTCGCCTGCGCTTTCCCAAGAAAACGATGATGCACTTTAAAAAACAAAAAGACAGCCAAGGTGATAAAACGCACCGTAGCAAAAGGAATGATTAATTGGATTTTATAGAAGCGATTGCCGGCTTAATTATCCTTTTGCTTGCAGGTGATTTCCTTGTTCGCGGGGCTGTCAACTTATCCTTGAGATTGGGTGTGCCTGCATTGATTGTGTCTTTGACAATCGTTGCTTTTGGAACATCCGCACCGGAACTTCTTATTGCGTTATCCGCAGTTGATGAGCATGTGCCTGGGCTTGCTTTGGGGAATGTGATTGGTTCGAATACGGCGAATGTCTTGCTGGTGCTTGGTTTGCCAGCGATCATCTCGACGCTCTATATTAAAGATAATTCAACTCGGGCTTCATATTTGCAAATGATTGCTGCCACAGCGCTCTTTATCGCTCTCGCCTTTAGGCGGGAGTTCGATTGGATTTCAGGCGCTATCCTTCTTGCGGCACTCTCTTTAATCCTAGGGTATGCATTTTATCAAGCTCGATGCTATAAGAAATCACCAGGCACTCAAGCCTCATCAGAGTGTTGTGACGGTGATATTGAGGGCGCAGATCCAAATCTACCGTGGTGGAAAATCATTACATTTCTGATGATTGGTCTCATTGGCCTGCCTGTTGGCGCGGAGCTTCTTGTGGAAGCCGCTACTGATATCGCAAAGGTTTTCGGCGTTTCTGATGTTGTCATCGGGTTAACACTTGTTGCGATCGGCACATCACTACCAGAACTTGCAACCACAGTTATGGCCGCCATTCGAAATCAAACAGACGTCGCCCTAGGCAATGTCTTAGGCTCGAATATGTTCAATTTATTGGCGATTATTGGCATTACGAGCGTGGTTGGCGATCTGCCGGTGAGCAGAGGCTTGATGCAATATGATATATGGGTGATGGCGGCCAGCTCTCTGTTGCTTGGTATATTTGTCCTCAAACGTATCAATATAACGCGCCCTTGGGGTATTGGCTTCTTAATCGCCTACACTCTTTATATCGCTTCGGTTTTATAAAACACCTTACAATCTAATAGATTGATGCGTTTGTGGTCAAACATGAACGCAGCAAAAGTGCTGATCTCTTCTTTGGGCAACGGTTTTATTATCTAGGGTGCATAGCGAGTGCGCCTCGGTATGCAAGCCAATCGCTTGGCGAATCAATTTTGATTCCAATTTTGCATTTTGCAGCGTTTATTTGCGTGCTGCTTTTTCCGCGATGCCAGACAGCCCTTGGCGTCGGGCGAGTTCGGTGAGGACATCATCAAGATTGATGTCACGCGCGCTGAGTAAGACAAGCATGTGATACAAGACATCTGCGGCTTCATATGTCAAATTCTCGCGATCGTTTTTGGCAGCGGCGATAATGGCTTCGATCGCTTCTTCTCCGAATTTTTCGGCACATTTTTCAGGGCCTGAGGCGAGGAGCTTTGCCGTCCAAGAGCTCGTGGGATCGGCTGATTTGCGGGTTTGAATCGTTTTTTCTAATTCATGTAAGATAGACATTATAGATCCTCATTTAAGCGCATTGGAATGCCTTGAGAGGCCATATATTCTTTTGCTTCTTGAATGGTGTAATCGCCAAAGTGGAAGATGGAGGCGGCAAGGACAGCTGAAGCGCCTCCTTCTTTGACGCCTTCGACGAGGTGGTCGAGATTGCCAACGCCACCGGAAGCAATGACGGGCACATGAACGGCATCTGAAATGGCGCGTGTCATAGGCAGGTTAAACCCGGCTCTCGTGCCATCGCGATCCATTGAGGTGAGAAGAATTTCACCGGCGCCTTTGGCTGTGATCATTTTGGCAAATTCTACGGCATCAATAGGGGTGCCATCACTATGAAAGGCTTGTTTGCGGCCGCCATGGGTGAAAATACCCCATTTATTAGGCGTACCGTTCTCATCGTGACCAATGGTTTTCGCATCAATTGCACAGACGATACATTGCGAACCAAATTTATCCGCAGCGCGTGCGATACAATCTGGATCGGCGACGGCTGCAGAATTAAAGGAGACTTTATCTGCGCCGGCGAGCAAGAGATTTCGGACATCTTCAGTTGTTCGGACACCGCCGCCAATTGTCAGTGGCATAAAGCATTGCTCAGCTGTGCGTGTTGCGAGATCATACATTGTGCCGCGGTTTTCGTGGGTGGCTTTGATATCGAGAAAGCAAAGTTCATCTGCTCCGGCGGCATCATAAGCACGCGCTTGTTCGACGGGATCACCCGCATCGATCAGATCCACGAAATTGACGCCTTTGACAGTGCGCCCTTCTGCAACGTCGAGGCAGGGTATGATACGAGTTTTGAGCATATTTAGGCTTTCAAGACTGTAAGTGCTTCTTTGAGATCAATGGCACCATCATAGAGTGCACGCCCAGAAATTGCACCATTTAACGGCGCGCCGCAATTTTTAAGATGACGCAAGTCATCGAGCGATGACACGCCGCCAGAGGCGATCACAGGGATTGAAACAGCTCTTGCGAGATCGGCTGTGCTTTCAATGTTGGGGCCTTGCATTGCGCCGTCTCGGTTGATGTCGGTATAGATAATCGCTGAAACGCCAGCATCTTCGAAAGATTTGGCAAGATCCGTGACCATCACATCGGTTTCTTCAGCCCAGCCTTTTGTGGCCACACGCCCATTGCGCGCATCAATGCCCACGGCGACATGGCCTTCAAATTCGCGTGCGGCTTCTCTGACGAGGGCTGGGTTTTCGACGGCAACAGTGCCCAAGATCACGCGCGAGAGACCTTTTGAGAGCCAGCGCTCAATTGTCGCCATATCGCGGATGCCGCCGCCAAGTTGCGCAGGCACATTGCATTGCTTTAATATTTCTTCAACGGGGGCGGCATTGACAGGCTCGCCTGCGAAAGCACCATTGAGATCGACCAGATGCAGCCATTCACAGCCCGCTTCGACAAATTCTAAAGCTTGTGCTGCTGGATTGTCGTTAAACACGGTGGCTTGCTCCATTTCGCCTTTATACAGGCGAACTGCATTACCGTCTTTAAGATCAATGGCGGGGTATAAGATCATGGCGAGAGGCTCCAAATAAATTTCTTATGCTCCCTTTGGCATGATCTTAAAGAAAATGCAAAACGAAGAAGAGCTCAGAAGAAAAAATATCAATATTTCATCTTTAGCTTGCTATAAAGTGGCGAATGTTGTCACCATGGGGTGGGAGAAAATGATACGTCGCATGAATGAGGAGATTGTGATGAAACGTAAATTAATATTCGCTTTGATTGCAGGTCTTTTTGCGGCTCCAGCTTTTGCGGATCCTGTTGTTGGGCTATGGCAGACTGAAGTTGATGATGGCGCCTATGCTCATGTGAAATTCGAAAAATGCGCGGATAAACTTTGTGGCACAATTGCGCAAGCTTTCAACAATCAAGGGCCGTTAGTGACTGAGAACCAAGGCAAACCGATTGTTTGGGATATGGTCTCGCAAGGCGATGGCAAATATAGAAAGGGCCGTATTTGGCAGCCGTCTACGGGGAAGATATACAAGTCCAAAATGCAACTTGATGGGGATATTCTGACCGTCTCGGGCTGTGTGGGGCCGATTTGCAAAAAACAGCGTTGGCTGAGGGTGAAATAGGCGAATTATCTTTCGGCGTGAGATCGCTTATTTAAGTTATATAATGAATTTCGATTACTAATTTGATTGCTGCTCCTGAGAGCTGGCTGTAAGTTTGATGTGTTGATGAGGGTTGTAATGTGGGTTCATGCGAATGACGGCGCTTCACAAATATGAAAAATTAGAAGCCTTGGTGCTTTGGCGCCAAAATGCGACAGCGCAAAAGAGAGAATTGATTGCCTCTGTTGGTGAGGCGACTTTAATGCTTCATGATAGCACAGGCGCATTTGTTTCTCATTGGTCCTTGGCTGCAATGGAACGAATAGATCCTGCGAGCAATGAAACAGCTTTGTTTCGATCGGGATTAGATAGCGAAGAAGAAATTGAGGTCTCTGATCGCGACTTCATCAAAGCCTTAGCGCAAATAAATAAGGTGATTACACGTCAACGCAAGCGCCCTGGCCGGATGCGCAAATATATTGTTGCATCGATATTGGCAGCTGTGATTGGGGCGGGGGCTTTTTGGTTGCCCTCGGCCATCATTAAACACACGTCCAATATTTTACCCGAGGTGACACAAGCCGCAATTGGGGAAGAGCTTTTGAAGCGTATTCGCCGCTTGTCCGGTGATTTTTGCTATTCTAGGGCAGGTGTTGAAAGTTTGAACGCGTTATCTCGCAAGCTCGCAGATGATGAGGATAATACGCCTATACGCATTGTCGTTCTGCCATCAGGCTTAAAAAAAGCACAGCATTTGCCTGGCAATGTTGTTTTGATCAACAAAGAGCTGCTGGAAGATTATGAGACATCAGATGTTGTGGCGGGGTATGTTCTGGGTGAGGCGCTGAAAAGTAAAGAAAATAACCCGATAGAACGGTTGCTCAATGAAGCCGGCGTTTGGGCCTCTATTGAATTGCTGACATCTGGCGAGATTTCGCAACATATTCTCGATGCACATGCTGAGACAATTATGACATTGCCGTATGAATATGGTGAAAGTCGGGCATTGATTGAAAGGTTTGAAGCGGTTCAAATTTCTCCGGAAGCCTATGCGAAAGCGCGTGATATTACAGGGCAATCCGTCTTAGAATTTCTTGAAGCGGCGCAATTGCAAGGCCGCACAAGTTCGGCTTTGGACGAGGGAGAGTGGTCAGCGCTACAAAATATCTGCTCGTAAGATATTCCAGATTGTAACGCTGATTTGCATCCAGTTTATTTTGTTATGAAAGCGTCTGAGAAGCCTGCGCTTTGGAGTTGTCTTTTAGCGGCATTGAGTTCTGCTGAGCTTGAGAATGGTCCGGCCAAAATATAGCTTAATGTGCGCCCACCACGATTAGAATCGCGTGAAGTGACGGGGAAACCCTGCTTTGAAACCTGCTCTAAAGCGCGCGCGGCATTGCGGCTCACCGCAAAAGCGCCCACTTGGACATAACGCGATCCAGCGGATTGGGATGAGGTGTTTTGAGGGCGGCGAATGGGCTCGCTCACTGTTGCTTTAGGGGGCTCAACATTTGTTGGTTTTGTGGTTGTTGTTGAAACAATCGGAGTCCCTTTTTTGGGTTCTTCAATTTCAATGGCAGGCTGAGTTTGCGAGGGTGACTGAAATGAGGCGCGTTCTTCGGCTGAAAAGGTGGGATTGAAGCCGCAAAAATGCTTCCCATCGCGTGTCATCCTTGGCAACCAATTTGATGTGCTGCCGCTGCCCACGCGAATATAGATGCAGCCCCGGCTATCGACATATTGCGCTGATCTATAGTCAGACGGAGGTAATTCAGCTGGGGGTGGGGTCGCTGATTGTGATTGCGCGGTTGCTGAAATAACGCCGCTTAAAAAAATTGCTGCGGATAATCTTAAAATTGGGGCTGTGTTAAACATATTTCCTCGCGAATATTTACTAATTTATTTGGTTCCAAACATGCGGTCGCCCGCATCCCCTAAACCTGGAATGATATAGCCCTTTTGATTGAGCTTCGTATCAAGGCTTGCGGTGACAATAGCAACATCTGGATGTGCTTTTTTCATGCATTCAACGCCCTCAGGAGAAGCAAGAAGGCATAGAAATATAATATTATTTGCGCCTGCTTTTTTGAGCTTATCTATCGCGGCAACAGATGAATTCCCTGTTGCGAGCATTGGGTCTACGGCAATCACCAGCCTTTGATCAAGTTGGTCTGGGACTTTGAAATAATATTCTACAGGCTCGAGCGTTTCTTCATCGCGGTACAGGCCGATAAATCCAACGCGCGCTGAAGGGATGAGTTCTAATATGCCATCAAGAAGGCCATTGCCTGCGCGAAGAATAGAGACAAGAGCCAATTTCTTGCCATCAAGTTTAGGCGCCTTCATTTTCTGAATGGGTGTCTCGATTTCAATATCGGCCACAGCCAGATTGCGCGTTACCTCATAGGCAAGCAAATGAGATATTTCGCGCAAAAGCTGACGAAACTGAGATGTAGACGTGCTTTTTTCGCGCATAATAGTCAGCTTATGCTGCACTAAAGGATGCGAAACGACCGTAAGATGGGCATTCATAGCAAAATATCCTCAGTTCAATGAATGTTGATATTTACGTTTTTAGCGGCCTTCTATCTGCTTGAATAGCTTTTCTTTTGTTTCTTTATCGCAAAATGCGGATTCTATGGCGTTTCGCTCGATTTGCAGCAAATCTTGCTCATTCCAGCCAAAAACGTCAGATAGATTGCTATATTCTTTATTCATGGTTGAATGGAAGAAAGGAGGATCATCTGTAGAGACTGTCACTTTCACACCAGCCTCTTTAAGGCGTGAGATCGGGTGATCTTGCATTTTAGGGTACACGCCTAAAACGATGTTTGAAATTGGACAAATTTCTAAGGTGATGTTTTTCTCAATCAGATAGTCCACCAATTTAGGGTCTTCAATCGCTTGCACGCCATGCCCGATACGGCTGACGCCTAAATCATCAATAGCCTGTAAAATGCTAGGAACGCCACCCCATTCGCCGGCATGCGTTGTGAGCCCTAGCCCCGCTTCTCGTGCCATATCATATGCAAATTTATAATCGCCTTGCTTGCCGACATTTTCATCGCCGCCCATGCCAAAGCCCGTTACAAAATCTCCGGCTGTTTCTTGAGCGCAAATCCCGATCTTTTTTGCAACATCAGGGCCGAAATGGCGCACAACCGTCGCGATGGCGCGCATCATAATGCCTTTTTCGCGCTCCATTTCATCTGCCGCCTGCTTGATAGCGGCCAAATAATCTCGCCATGCAGCGACATCACCGCCGCCACAAAAATCAGGGGCTATAAAGCTCTCTGTATATATCACACCATTTTGCGCGGATTGTTCAAGCACAGCGCGGGTGAGGCGATAATAATCTTCGGGTGTGGTGATAACGGAAGTTACATGCTCATAGGTTTTGAGAAACTCTAAAAAGCCTTGGTATTTATATTGCCCCTTCTCAATACTCGCGGAGAGGTCAACGCCTTTTTCACCTGCGAGTTCTAAAGCGAATTCAGGGGGCATTGCGCCTTCGAGGTGCATATGGAGTTCAATTTTGGGACGATGTGCGAATGTCATAAGAAAGATTTCCCTGGGCCATATGATTTAATGTTGAGATGTTTTGCGATTGAGGCTGCAACATCTGTGAAAGCCACCTTGCCTATATCTTTTTTACCAACCCCATATGCCACAACAGGCACCATTTCACGCGTATGATCTGAGCCAATCCAAGAAGGGTCATTGCCATGATCTGCGGTAAAGATGAGTAAGTCATCTGCTTGTAGATGCTCGATTATGCGAGGTATTTGAGTGTCGAACCATTCAAGGTGCGTGGCATAGCCTGCGATATCGCGTCTATGGCCATAGTTTGTATCAAATTCAACAAAGTTGGCGAAAGTAAATGAACCATCTTTGGCTTCTTTCGTGATATCGATAAGATGCTCCATCAATTGGGCATCAGTGCCTTTTCTGACTTCATTTATGCCTTGCATGGAGAAAATATCGCCAATTTTACCAATGCCATAAACATGTCTGCCAGCGTCTTGCGCCCAATCACAAAGCGTTGGGCTTGGCAGGGCAATCGCAAAATCTTTGCGATTTGATGTGCGCGTAAATCCTGTTTCAACACTGCCAATAAAGGGGCGCGCGATCACACGTCCGACTTTCATCTCATGCAGGCGTGGTGCGAGGGCTTTGCACAGATCAATGAGGCGCTGGAGGCCAAAATGCTCTTCATGGGCTGCAATTTGCAATACGCTATCTGCAGAAGTGTAGATGATCGGCCAGCCTTTTTCGATATGTTCTTCGGCGAAGTCGTCGATCACTTTTGTGCCTGATCCATGACGATTGCATAATGTCCCGCCTGCTTGGCATGATTGCGCTGCAAAATCTAACAAGTCTTGATCGAAGGAAATCTCTTCATTTGGAAAATAATGCCAATTCCAAGGGACGGGTACGCCTGCAAGCTCCCAATGGCCTGATGGTGTATCTTTGCCAGGAGAAATCTCTTCGGCAACCCCAAATAATCCCTCAGCAGCAATATCAGAATTGATTTGTGCTGTGGCATCAACTTTTTGTATGGCTTGGCTGAGGCCGAGGCGTGCGAGGTTCGGGAGGTGAAGCGGGCCAGTGCGGCCTTCATTGGCTTCATTTTTGGCGCAAGAATGAGCAATATGTGCTAAGGTATTTGCGCCCGTATCAGGCACTTCCCCATTGAAAAACTGATCAGCATCCGCAGCGCCTCCCAAGCCAACACTATCCATTACGACTAAAAATGCACGCGCCATTAAGTTACCTTTTTTATGATCAGAGATTCAGATGTAAGGGGCTTTTTGCCTATTTTTATAGCTGAATGCAAGCGCTCTTGTGCAGTATCGGCATCATCATGGGTCTTTGCGTGTATGACGGCGAGGATGGACTCCTTTTCAACGTGATCCCCCAGCGCACAACACTCAGATATGCCGACACTTGGATCAACGCGGTCGGTTTCTTTGAGGCGTCCAGCCCCCAGCTTGACAACGGCATTGCCGAGCGCAATCCCATCTATCGCTTCAATGATACCTTCTTTTTTCGCCAAGATAGTTCGAACGACATTTGCTTGAGGTAAATAGGTCGCCCATTTTTCGAGAATATCGTGAGGGCCGCCGAGAGCGGCGACCATCTGTGCAAATTTCTCTGCGGCTGTTCCGTTTTTAATCGTATTTTCTAAGGCGTTCCGCGCTGTTTTATGCTCATTAAACAGACCAGAGAGCACCAAAAGCTCTGCTCCCAATGCGCATGTGACGTCGCACAAGCGGCTTTGCGTCTGACCTTGGGTGAGAGTTTCCATAATGATACGCATTTCTGTTGCATTGCCGAGGGCAGGGCAGAGAGGCTGGTTCATGTCTGTGATCAGCGCCGATGCTTTGCAACCGGCGAGATTAGCTGTTTGTACAAGGCTTTCGCTGAGGGTCTGCGCATCTTGCAGTTCGCGCATAAAAGCGCCTGAACCGCATTTCACATCCAAGACTAAAGCATCCAAACCAGCGGCGAGTTTTTTTGACAAAATGGAAGCTGTTATGAGATCAATGCTCTCGATTGTCGCTGTTACATCTCGAATGGCGTAGAGGCGCTTATCGGCAGGCGCGATGTTTTGTGTGGCAGAGACAATAGCGCAACCAATGTTTTTGGTCATGGCTTTAAATTGCGTGCTCGTCACTTCGGTTGATAGATTGGGAATGGCCTCTAATTTATCGAGCGTGCCTCCCGTATGGCCTAATCCGCGTCCTGAAATCATTGGATTATACGCGCCGACCGCCGCAAGGGCAGGGGCTAAAAGCAGGGAAACGCAATCGCCTAAGCCGCCTGTCGAATGTTTGTCGATGATTGGGCCAGGCAAATCCCAAGACATAACATCACCGCTATCGCGCATCGCAAGCGTTAGAGCAACGCGCTCATGATCGGCCATTCCATTGAGCAAAGCGGCCATCGCGAAGGCGCCAGCTTGAGCGTCGGTGACATGTCCATTTGCAAGCCCTTGCGCAAACCATGAGATTTCATCGTTGAGGAGGGGGTGTTGGTCTCTGATTTTGCTTATAATGGACGATGCGCTCAATGATGGCTCCTTATGATTCCATATGATCTAACGTAAATGCGCCTGGCAATAATTGTCCGACTAGTATGGATTGTTCTTTGCCTGAGGTTGTTGTCATGATGACAGTGACATCATCTTTGGCAAATTCGCGTATTTTTTGGCGGCATCCACCGCAAGGGGGCACGGGAGAGGGGCTATCTGCAATGACGGCAATTTCTTTTATTTCCTGATCGCCAGCTGCGATCATGGCCGCAATGGCACCTGCTTCTGCGCAAGTGCCTTCAGGATACGCAACATTTTCAACATTCACACCTGAATAAATTTTTCCGCTTTCACTGCGAAGAGCAGCGCCGACTTGAAACTTCGAATAAGGGGCATATGCATTCGGGCGTATGGTCTTGGCGGCTTCAATGAGGGCTTTTGAGGCAGAGGATGTTTGGTTCACGAGAGGGGCTTTCATGCGTGTTAATATCTAAAATATACCCAAGGTGATTGTGAAAATGGGTCTCAAAATCAACTTGGGTGTCGTTTAATTATAGCGCATTGTGCCGAATATGCATAGCGCTGTATTTTTGCAGTCTCAGGTCGTTTTGCTCAGGCCCTTTTGCTTGGGCCGGTTTGTTCAGGCCATTGTGTTCGGGCCATTTGGACACTTTTGACGCTTTTGACTGTAGATGCTGGAGATGTGAGGGAGATTATGCCGCGATGATGCGCCCTTGATCTAAGCGCAAGATACGATCCATTTTGGCGGCTAATTCCATATTATGTGTTGCGATGAAAGCGGATAGGCCTTCAGATTTCACAAGATCCATTAAAATGTTGAAAATCAGATCAGAGGTGGCGGGATCGAGGTTCCCTGTAGGTTCATCTGCCAATAAGAGCTGTGGCTTATTTGCCAAAGCGCGGCAAAAGGCAACGCGTTGTTGCTCTCCCCCTGAAAGGGCGGAGGGGCGATGATGCGCGCGCTTGTTGAGGCCCACTTTTTCTAACAGCATCATCGCGCGCTCTTTGGCGTCTTTGTGCGATGTCCCATTGGCGAGCTGTGGCAACATAATATTATCGACAGCAGAAAATTCGGGCAATAGGTGATGGAATTGGTAGATAAACCCAACGCTTTGCCGGCGCAGATTTGTGCGGATCTCATCGCTTTTACGGCTCACATCCGTGCCGCCAATTTTCACAGTGCCTGATTGTGCTGTATCTAAAAGGCCTGCGATGTGTAGAAGTGTGGATTTGCCGGCACCAGAGGGTGCTATTAATCCAACCACTTCACCTTTTTTGATTTGCAAGTCAGCTTCTTTGAGAACGGTAACCTGATTTGGTTTTCCGAGATTATATGTTTTTTTAATCTTGCTCAGCTCTAAGGAAAACTCATTATTCATAGCGTAGCGCCTCTACTGGGTTCATCTTGGCCGCTTTTCGGGCAGGGAAAATAGTTACAATAAAAGATAACCCCAGCGAAAGGCTTACAGCTTTAAAAATGTCGATGGCTCTTAAATCGGCCGGCAGTGCATAAATGCCGCGAATTGAAGGATCCCATGCGCCACCGCCATTCATCCAATTCACCAAGGCCATGATTTGATCAATATAAATCGCAAACAAACAGCCCAGTGTGACGCCCGCAAGCGTGCCGATAACCCCAGTGCAAGCGCCGCAAATAAAGAAGACCCGCAAGACGGAGCCTTGCGAGAGACCGATTGTTCGCAAAATCCCGATATCGCTGCCTTTATTTTTGACAAGCATAATCAGCCCAGAGACAATATTCATTGTCGCGATTAAAACGAGGACCGAGAGAATAACGAACATGACATTATCCTCAATTGTTAAAGCGCGAAGGAAAGAGCCAGAGGCATCTTTCCATGTCCAAACAAGAGCTGTGTTTGGCATGTTTTGTAAGATGGGCGCGATCATTTGTTCAACATCATCAGGTGTTGTGATCATCACTTCAATTTCATCGGCAACGCCTTGGCGATTGAAATAGCGCTGGGCTTCATCAAAGGGCATATAAACACGCGTTTTGTCGATATCATAGCGACCTGCTGTGAAGACATAAACGACTTCAAATGTTGAAACACGTGGAGCTGTGCCAAAAGCCGTTTTTGCGCCATTGGGCGAAATAAGTTTGATTTTATCTCCAGCAATAACGCCAAGATCGCGCGCAACACCTGATCCAATGGCGATACCTTCGCTAAAGCGATTAATGTCGCCCATTGCAAAATCAGGGTCTTGGGCAACGCGTGGGATTGTTTTGAGGTCTTCTGGCGAGATCCCATAAACATCGACGCCGGCATTTGAAGAGCGCGCACTCGCCATAACTTGCCCGCGCACCAAAGGCGCGGCTCTGACAACATCTTCAACAGAATTCAGGCGCTCAGCCCAATCTTCATAATCAGAAATTGTGCGAGATGTGCCACCGTTTTCATTTTGATAGGCCGTTGAATAAACCGTGACATGTGCATTCGCACCAACGATTGTCGACACAAATTCATTCCGAAATCCAGCGCGCACGGAAAGTGTGATGATTAAAGCGGCCACGGCAAGCGTAATCCCGATCAAGGAAATCCAAGTCATGGCCGAAACGCCACCTTCTTCGCGGCGTGCGCGCAGATAAGCCCAAGCGATTTTCCATTCGAAACGAGCGAAAGGCGGGGGGGATTGTCTCACGTTGGTCTTCCTTGTGATTTACAGATCTGAATTTGGCACATCAATATCGTGAATGCTCTGGATTGCAAGTCGTCTGCTAAAATGTGGGTGGCGTTATAAAAACTTTTGCAAGAATAAGATATCTAACCAGCGATCAAATTTATGGCCCACCTTGGGTATTCTCCCTGTGATATCGTATCCCAAAGCGACATGAAAAGCGATTGAGGCGGCATTATCTGCATCAATGACGCCAATCATAGAGTGGTGACCCGCTTCACGAGCATGTTCTTCAATCATCAACATTAAGACGCGGCCTAGCCCTTCGCGCTGGGCTGTTTTGCTGAGATAAACAGAATGTTCCATTGTGTTTTGATAGGCATCAAAATTGGGCCTAAATTGATCATAGCTCGCGTAACCAATGATTTCATCTTGATATTCGGCGACGTAGAAAGCGTGGCCCTTGGTGAGACGTTTCTCAATGAGTTCTTCCCATTCGGAGATAGAGCGCTCAGAGGTTGCAAATGTTGCGGTTGTTTCCGCGATAATGGGGGCCATAATCTTCTTTAAAGCGGCGGCATCCGATCTTTTTGCAGGTCTAAAATCACTTTGAAATTTTCTATCACTGGAGTTCATAAAAAAATCCTATTTTAAAAAAAACATGCATAAAAATGCTGCGTCACTAAGATGTGATATATCAGATCTAGCCAATGAAATGATATAATAGCTTGTTTGGCAGCATAAAAGGCATAAAATTTTGGCAATTATTACTTTTTTGTAAGAAAATAATTCTATTGCACTAGATAAGTAAACAGACTTAAAGGATAAACAGCTTATTTAGCTAAGTATCATGCAGAAATGGCGCTTATGTTTTAAGTAGAGCTCGCACCTCTGCTAAAGTAATCAGCCATTTTTGTTCTCGAAAGGAAAGTGAAATGCTTTTACGCTCTATTGAAGAGTTTTTTGATAGCGAAGTCTCAGGTGGTGTTGTTTTGATGATTGCGGCAGGGGCCGCAATGCTTGTGGCAAACTCGGCTTTGTTTCCATATTATGACAGTTTATTCTCATCATATTTCTCCGTCACCTTCGCTGGAGAAGGGCTTTCCAAACCGCTTATTCTCTGGGTGAATGATGGTCTTATGGCCGTCTTCTTCTTGTTGGTTGGTTTGGAACTTAAATATGAAGTGATGGAGGGGAAGCTCAAAAAACCTTCTGATGTTGTGCTCCCAGGCGTTGCGGCCATTGGTGGCATGTTCGCGCCGGCTCTCATTTTTGTCCTATTTAATATCTCAAGCCCTGATACGATTGGTGGCTGGGCTATTCCGGCTGCTACAGATATTGCCTTTGCTATTGGTATCTTGGCGCTTGCAGGCCCGAAAGTGCCGAGCTCTTTGAAAGCATTTCTATTAACGCTTGCGGTGTTAGACGATCTTGGCGCAATCTTGATTATCGCCTTCTTCTATACTGCACATTTAAAAGTTTATTACCTCGGCCTATCCTTAATCCCGCTTGCATTGATGTATGTCTTAAATCGCATGGGAACGCACCGCATTGCGCCATTCCTTATTTTGGGCGCGATTTTATGGTTCTTCGTATTGAAATCAGGCGTGCATGCAACTCTTGCTGGGGTCATCACGGCGTTTTTCATTCCTTTGAAAGATAAGTGGGGCAAGTCACCTTTGCACTCATTAGAGCATGCGCTCTCCCCATATGTGCTTTTCTTGATTGTCCCGATCTTCGCATTTGCAAATGCGGGAGTTGTGCTCAAGGGGATTACTTTTGAGACGTTATTATCACCACTGCCCCTTGGCATTGCGCTTGGTCTTCTTGTCGGCAAACAAGCTGGTGTTATGTTGGTCACTTGGGTGTTGATTAAGCTGCGCTTGGCCACAAAACCTTTTGGCGCAACATGGATACATATTTACGGTGTGTCGGCGCTTGCTGGGATTGGCTTTACTATGTCGCTCTTTATCGGTGGCTTGAGTTTTGCAGACCCAGAGCTTCTGAATGAAGTCCGAATTGGCGTTCTATCAGGTTCGATCTTATCTGCCATCATCGGCTTCGTTGTCTTGCGTTACTTGGCTCCAGAAACGGAAGAGAGCCTTAAAAAACGAGAAAGCATTGCCGCGAAAAAGGCAGCTAAAGCTAAAGCTTAATATGAATAAAATAAAAGCCAGCGTTACGCTGGCTTTTATATATTGGTTATCTCATTTTTTGAGCCTCATTTGTTTTCGAGCTGTTCAAGTATTTGCTTTGCAGCCTCTATGATATTTGTCCCCGGGCCAAATATCGCATCAATGCCCGCCTCATATAAAAAATCATAATCTTTTTGCGGAATAACGCCGCCGCAAATGGTTAGAATATTTTCGTCTGATTGGCGTTTGAGCGCGTCAAGAAACTGCGGAATCAAGACTTTATGGCCCGCCGCTTGCGAACTAATTCCTATGACATCTACTTTTTGTAAAAGTGCTAATTCAGCGGCTTCATCGGGTGTCCTGAAAAGAGGGCCGATTTCTACATCAAACCCAATGTCACCAAAGGCGCTTGCAATGACTTTCGCGCCCCTATCATGCCCATCTTGCCCCATTTTTAAAACAAGCAAGCGCGGCCTGTGCCCTTTGGAGGCTGCAAAATCTTTGATTTTTTGTTGAACGGCCAAATAGCTGGGGTCATCGCTGAACTCAGCGCCATAGACGCCCGATACCGTTTCCATTGAGGCTTCATGGCGTCCATACACACGCTCAAGCGCGTCAGAAATTTCACCCACGCTCGCTCTTTCGCGTGCGGCTTGAACAGCAATATCGAGCAAATTGCCCTCTCCCGTTCTCGCAGCCTCTTCTAGGTCGAATAAGAGGCGCGCAAGTTTTTGATTGTCTCGTTTTGCTTTAACCTCTTCAAGGCGCTCAATTTGCTTTTCACGCACCAAGGCGTTGTCGATTTCTAAAATATCCAGAGGCTCATCTTGGTCGTTTTGATATTTATTCACACCAACACGCACGTCTTCCCCACGGTCAATCATTGCTTGGCGTTTCGCGGCCGTTTCTTCGATGAGCTTTTTGGGTTTGCCAGATGCAACAGCACGCGTCATGCCGCCACTTTCTTCAATCTCCTCCATCAGCTCCCAAGCTTTTTCGATCAAATCTGCAGTCAAACTTTCGACATAATAAGAACCTGCAAGTGGATCGACGACATTGGTAATTCCTGTCTCTTCTTGCAAAATCAACTGCGTGTTGCGCGCAATGCGCGCTGAAAATTCGCTTGGCAATGCAATCGCTTCATCGAGGGCGTTTGTATGTAAGCTTTGCGTGCCGCCGAGTGCCGCTGACATGGCCTCATAAGCCGTTCGAATGATATTGTTGTACGGATCTTGCTCTTGCAATGAGACGCCGGATGTTTGGCAATGGGTGCGCAGCATTTTAGATTTCTCTAACTTGGGCTGAAATTCATCCATGACCCGCGCCCAAAGAAAACGCGCTGCGCGTAGCTTGGCAGCCTCCATGAAGAAATCCATACCGATCGCAAAAAAGAACGACAGCCTTCCAGCAAATTGATCGACATCCATACCTGCTTTTAAAGCGGCGCGCACATATTCGCGGCCATCGGCAAGAGTAAAGGCGAGTTCTTGTACGAGGTTGGCCCCCGCTTCTTGCATGTGATAGCCAGAAATTGAAATTGAGTTGAATTTCGGCATGTTTTGCGCGGTATATTCAATAATATCAGAGACAATTTTCATAGAAGGCTCTGGGGGGTAGATATATGTATTTCGCACCATGAATTCTTTTAAGATGTCATTTTGAATGGTGCCTGAGAGAACGGATTTATCGTGGCCTTGTTCTTGCGCTGCGACAATGAAATTTGCCAAAATCGGGATAACGGCCCCATTCATGGTCATGGATACAGAAATTTGATCGAGTGCAATGCCATCGAAAAGGCGCTTCATATCTTCGACTGAATCGATCGCAACACCTGCTTTGCCAACATCGGCTTCAGCGCGAGGGTGATCGCTATCATAGCCGCGATGGGTTGCTAAATCAAAGGCGACAGAAATGCCCTTTTGCCCGCCTGCGAGGGCTTGCTTGTAAAACGCATTGCTTTCTTCTGCTGTCGAAAAACCTGCATATTGCCTAATTGTCCACGGGCGCCCTGCATACATTGTGGCCTTTATGCCGCGTGTATAAGGCGATGTGCCAGGGATATTGCCGAGATGAGGCGCGCGCTCTAAATCTTGTGCCGTGTATAAGGGTTTAATCGTAATATTCTCGAGGGTGTTTTTATTGAGTGTGTGCGGCGCTTGCCCTTTAAGCTCGTTGCGCGCAAGATCATCCCATTTTTTCTGCTCGTCCATATTACCTCCTCAAAAACCTGTATATTATCTATACGCATATTGGTTTGTTGCTCCCCTATGTTTATATAAGAGCTCATAGGAGGCTATATGAAAACAATTTTCTTAATATGTGTCGGTTTTTTTGCTTTAAGCGTTCCTGCGTTCTCACAAAATGATGTGCGCCAGAATGAGGGTGAATTTGGGAGTGAGCTTGAGCATGTTGTCATTATGCCCGCCGCTCAGGCGCAATTGGATGATTTTAAATGGCGTAAGCGCGTCTTAATTGTCTTCTCACAGAGTGCGCTTGATCCGAATATGGCTGAGCAAATCTCGCTGCTGAAAATAGATCTTCGCGCTCTTATCGACCGCGATTTAATTGTTTTAATCGATGATGAGCCGCAGCAGGAGTGGCCGTTGCGCACTCAGCTGCGCCCCAATGGCTTTTCTTTGGTCCTCATCGATAAGGATGGGCGGACAATATTAAGAAAGTCACGACCATGGAGTGTCCGTGATCTTTCTAATGCGATTGATAGAACACCGCTGCGCAAACAAGAAATCACGGAGCGCCGTTAGGTTTCAAATTCTAATATAACGTCATCTACAGCCATGGTCTGGCCCTCTGTGATGTGAATTTTTGAAATGATCGCTTTGCGTTCAGCTTTAAAAATATTCTCCATTTTCATGGCTTCAATGGTGCATAGATTTTGCCCTATTTCTACGTGTTGTCCTTCGTGAGCATCAAGTTTCACAAGCAGGCCGGGCATGGGGCACAGAAGAAGGTTGGATGTATCTTGGCGGGCTTTTTTCAGCATATGCTTAGAAAGCTCTGCCATGCGAGGTGTTTCTATCAGGATGTTTAGGTCTGATCCTGCATGGCGGATGCGAAAGCCTCCATGGATTTTATTGACCTTGAGAATGCATGTTTCACCATTCACGTTCATCTGCGCGAGTGTTTGCCCTGGCAACCAGCTTCCTTCTACACGATATGTTTTTTCATTGATCGTGACATTCGCCCCCTGTGCATCTGCCTCAATATTAAGGGATATGGATTGTTCGAGCAGCTTTATGATCCACTCATCCCCAACGATGCGCGTATGATTATCTAAACGCCCTGAAACGCGGGTGCGGCGGACTTCTGCGATGCGGTACATAGCGCCCGCACAAGCAGCAAGCATATTGGTTGTGTTTTGATCAGGTTCAATGCCTGCAAAACCATCTGGATATTCTTCGGGTATAAACGCCGTGGAAATATCCCCTGACATAAATTTAGGGTGCTGCATGACGGCAGAACAAAAGGGAAGATTGTGGCCAATCCCTTCAATTTCGAATTGATCA
>CALLMA010000084.1 GCA_938008015.1 uncultured Celeribacter sp. | reverse complement strand
TTGAGGATGCCCTTGAAATCAATATTGATGAAGAGAGCAACTATCGACGTCGGTTCGATGTGGCAAGGCATCTTATTTCACGTTGGGAAAAGAATTCCAACGACATGTTTGGAACGAGTTAGTAAATAATCCCTTTGGACGAACTACCAGCTCTTGCGCATCGGGTAAAAAATCTTTCTTTTCTATACGTAAAGCTAGAAACAACGGGGCCATACTTGAATCGCTTATCGAGATTTGTAAGCTTAACAAAACCGAACCGGATGGTTATTTGATGCTATACTTCACGGCAATCGTACATATTCATCAACAAAAGAGCATCGAGCGACTTTGCATTGAAACTTCCGCTCGCCAAAGGCTTACAGAAAAGGGGTTGTATGTCAGATATAGATGAACAGGGCATCATTTTAGCAGATGCGCTTTATACAGCTACACTTAATATGATCAGCGACGATGATTCTTTTGAACAGCTTTGTCAAAAGCTGTTTGTATTTTCGCCTTTTGAGGCTTTGGGTGTGGCCGACTATGAGATACGCCACGGCAACTTTTTGGCGCATCTTTTCAACCCATACGCGCCACATGGATTTGGTGAAGTAGTACTTGTTGCGTTTCTTAAGCAGTTGCTTGGTGGCAATGTCGCCCCTACAAAGCTTGCACATATTGTCATCAATGGCATTGGGCCTGTTTTGATACGCAGAGAATGGCACAATATTGATATTCTAATTCAGCTAAATGATCCCAAACTAAAACTGGTGATCGTGGTAGAGCTGAAGGTGCACGCCAAAGAAAGCAGTACACAGTTAAAAAAGTACACAGATTTCATCGAAGGTCGCGACGAATTTGTCGGGTATGACAAACTATATGTCTTCATGACCCCAGATGGTGCTGCTGCATCCCATGATGGCTGGCGCGACTTCAATATGACGGCGGGATTTATCGGCGCACTTAAGCAACTCACTCAAAATAATAAAGGTAACGAAACTGCTCGGGCGATGCTCGCAGATTACGTGCGCATTATGGAGCAGAAATTTATGACAGAAAAAGAACTTGATGATTTGGCAGAAGTGCTGTGGGCGAAATACCCAGACGTTTTGAATTTTTTAGCTGACAACAGGCCTGATTTAATCAGCAAGGTTTTTGACCATCTATATGAGGCAGAATCCGAAACGCTACATACAAGGTTACAAAAGCTTGGTTTCGAATTTTCGGGCGACTGGGATCACGAAACAAACTCGCGACTGATTTATACTTTCTCCAATTGGGATGCGGCGGAAGGCATGCTCACGAGCTCCGACAAAAGGCTGGAAGACAGCAAGCGGCTATTATGGTTAGAGCTAGTCAAGAACTCAAAAGGCATTCGAGCAGTGTTTGTAATAGGACCTGGCGATCAAGAAAGTAGACGCAATATTTTGCAAGCTTTAATTGAAAGCGAAGCCGATACCGGATCTCAGAAGAGTATCTCGAAAATGACAAAGGAATATTCTACTCTCGGGTCTGTTTGGCTGCTCAAAAATACGTCTGAAGAAAATTCGTCTGAAAATTTGGACAAATTAGCATCTGCTGCAATGTCTAAGCTAGAGAATTTCTTGTCGGGCCAATTACCAAAGATAGATGATGCGCTTACTAAGCTGATTTAATGAACTGCGACTGCATAAATAGAAAGTAAGTCCTTTTTACGTTTCGAAATGTTCATGTAATAGATAGACAGTACATAGGCATCGTTTATGCTTCCGAACAAATAAATGTTATAATCTGAACTGACGTATGCTTGCTGATAAATGAAATGGTGTTTTGAGTTTTGAGGGAGTGCGAAAATGGTTTTTTATTAAAGGTTGTCGCGTATATGGCCACCAATGTATTTGAATACTTCTTACGCTCTAGAATCTGGAGCGATCAAGTGAATGGATCTTTGGCCACCTAGGAACTTATTATTTCACGTCTACGTACTTATGTTATTTAGGTGTTCAACACAGACTTAAATTGTTAGATTACTGTGGTTTTAATGCAATTGCTGAGCCGCAGACAATCTTTAGTCCTAAATTACATCTATTCTAAATTTCTGTCTTATGCTGCGCTTTAAGGTGGTCGCTAGCATCGAGATCTCAACGTTCTTGAATCTTTCTTCTCTCGCTAAAATGGGAATGCCCTTGGTAAATCATTAATAGCGGCTACTGGGTGCTTTCCTTCAAAGTGAAGTTTATTCAACCTTTTCTCCACTTTCCTGTTGTTCAGAATTGATTGAACAGAATAATTGTATGAAAAGTAACTGAATTTCAGTTTATCTGCATCATAGTCTAGTGTTTCTATTAATCTCAACAAAGTAGCTCCACATATATTCAAATTCAAAGCAATGTTTCAAAAGAGCTGGTTTGTAGGAATGACATGTTTGTAATACAAAGTTTTGCAAAAATTTTACCATTTACATTAAAAATAGGGAATAATTGTGGAACTTTATTATTTCTATTAATTTAATAGATTTAAGATCAATATCTTAAGTTGTAATGTGGGGGGACTTCCTGTCCGCCAGCTCACTATTTTTTATAATTTCATTCAGTCTAATTTAATGCGTTTTAGCTTTAAAAATAAGGCGTTTTATCGATTTTCCAATTGTTTTGATTTTTATTCGATTATGTCTTATTGTTTTCGTTGCGTGGTAAAAACTGTGGTAAAAGATTCAGGTGCATTTAACGGGAAAACTCACCAAAAGCGAAATAGAATCCCTTAAAGCTGGTCGCTATAGCGATGGCAATGGATTATTTTTGCTTGTGCAGTATTCAGATTCTCGCAGTTGGATAGCTCGTTTAACGGTCAAGCGTGCGAAAAACGCGCCAGAAAGCAATTGAATACCGTGTAATGGTGCGCCAAGGGATTAATCCTAGATTTTCAACTATTGGAGAAGCTCCAAGCTTTGAACAACTCGCAAGGCAAGTGCATCAAAAGCGCCTGCCTATCTCATAAATTGGGTAAAGAGAAATTGTTGAGGTCATAGAACCAATTTGGACGCAAAAGCACGAAACGGCCAAGCGTGTCATGCAACGCATGAAGATTGTCTTCGATGTCGCAAAGTCAAAAGGCTATTTTATAGGTGATAATCCCGTGGAAGCGCTCAAGCGGGGGCAGGCTTTGCCAAAAGTACAAGCGATTCCTGAATTTTGTGCGCAACTTGCCAAGCGCAAATCCGTTTCGTCAAAAGCGCTGGCTTTTTTAATTCTCGCGGCAGGGCGCAAAATGGGAAGAGTTTGATTTTATAAACGCGTTTGGACAGAGTTCCCGCCCAGCGAATGAAGTTAACCCTTATCCAGCGTGTGTCGCTCACGGATGAGGGGTGCTTGCAATCATTACTTTTAGGCACAGAGCTTTGAACCAAAATAGCACAACAAGCTACGGTCGGAGTTATTGTGGGGCTGGATGCGTTTGGATGTCGATCATAGCGGGGCGCAGCGCGCCTCTTGCGTGGTTCTCGGCTCGAAGTGCAGGATTTATATCTTTGTTTAATTTTTAGAAGGAGATTTAAATGGTGCCCCCACACGGACTCGAACCGCGGACCTACTGATTACAAATCAGTTGCTCTACCAGCTGAGCTATAGGGGCACTGTGTGGTCTATTTATTGTGTTGGGAGAGGGGCTGCAAGAGGAAAAATTAATCTAAATGCTAGTTTTTAGATTTTTAATAGAAGAATTGCGTTTGTGTAGGGGGGTGAGATCATTCGGACAATGTATAATATGGCTTTAGTTGTCATATTCCCTAACAAAACAAGGGTGATCCGAAAGATTGAGCCTGTAAACGAAAATGGTTTTTACAGGACAGAAATGATTTAATTTAGTTCATTTTTGCTCATTTTATCGGACAAAGCGATCACTTTGGATCATTTTTAGATCATATGCCCAACCCACACCACTCTACCGAGAATTTTAAAGTTATCCATTTGATGCTTTTCGATGATGAAGGGTGGATATTCTTTGTTGTCTGATCGTGCTTCTAGTGCATCTGGTAGATGATTGAGGCGCTTCACAAACAGAGCGCCATCGTAAGTAAAGGCATATACTGCGCTAGTGACTGCAGCAGGTTTAGTGTCGATCATAATAAGCGCGCCATCGGCAATGGTTGGTTCCATCGAATCGCCACGTGCATCGATAAGCACCAGGCCATCAATCGTGCTGCGCCCTAGTTTTTTGCTTATGAAAACAGGGGTGAAGGGGATTTCATCTAAGATCGGTGCTTGATCAAGAAAAGCGCCGGCACCGCATGAGGCGGCGGCATCATAGCGCGGCACGCACATAAATTCGCTTTCGCTTGGCTCAGGCTTTTCATCAAGACGCATTGGGCCTTCGCCTGTGGCAAGCCAGTCAAGCGAATAGCCAGTAGCTTTCGCAATATCTGCTAACGCAGTGAACTTTGGCTCAGTGCCTCTAAGCCAATTATTTATGCTACTGACGCTCTGTCCACTTTTGGACGAAATCATTGATGTGCCGCCACACTCATCAACAACTATACGCAATCTTTCTACACCGTCCCACATATAAATTTACTACTGGGACGTATGAGTCCCAATTTACCTCCAAAAATGGGCAAAAATATTATCATTTAAATACAACGAATTACGCATATTTAAGCAGATTACTGAAAAAACTTAAGCGGGACGCTTAAATTTGGGTTTACTGCTGTCCATTTATGGACTATGTTCATATTATCCAAAGTTTAAACAACATGCTGAGAGGCGCTGCAACGCTACCCAGCACAACGAAAAGGAAACGATTATGCACACGCTCGCCGCTGGCTTTTATCCGAGTTCTATCAAAGCGCAAATTAAGCACCTTGGCTTGAACTTCCGTCAAATCGCGCAAGAGTACGGCTGTACAATTTCCCAGATTTCCAACGCCCTGCGCGGGCCTTGTTTTCCAGGAGAGCAAGCCATTTCTCAAGCACTCAACACACCTGCGCATGTCATTTGGCCGGATCGATATAATAGCAAGGGCGAGACAGTTTATTCCCGTATCCCCCGCCTATCTAACGCGAACATTACAAAAAAGCCAAGTCAAAACGAACAAGCCGCTTAAACATGAGGCATTTCTTTGTGTCTTTTTGGGCAAATGCGCCGATATTTTGTGAGTGACTTCTTCGAGTTTGATTGCTTCGCGCATTTTCCCAGATGGGCATAAAGCCCAAAACTGCCTGCTCATTTCGGCAGTAGCCTCAACTTGCCCCGCGCCGATTTTCTCCCCTAGAGGCGCGGGGTCTTTTGAGGACAGTAATTTTAAACGAGGTTTCAGCGTGAACTTTTTAAAAAATATTATAGTTGGCTCTCTTAGTCGATGGCTTAGGCCTCTTCTTGTAAGGGGAGATTTGAAACTTTGTCTTACATTCTGGGCAGGTTTTCAAAACCTCACCCCCTTGCAGGATATGCGTTTTTTCATCCTCAACACATTTTGGGCATATAAAATGCGTGGGCTTATTGCTTTGTTCTTGCTTTTGATAGCGGTAGACATGCGCACCAAAAGGCGTTTCCCAAAGGTCGTATTGGTCAAGCTTTTCTTTAAAATCATGCGCCTTAATGACCGCCTTATGCAAGCTGGCCAGCTGCATTGTAAGCTCAGCATTCGCAAGCTTCGCATCCGCCAGCTGCATTGCCATCTCAGACAAGGCAAGTTTGACATCACTATCAGCACCAGATTGAGAAGATTGTATCATCTTCTTGATCGCGGAGAAACCTCCGGCGAGTTTCTCAACGGCTTGGCCCGAACTTCCAGCGAGCTTAACAGCGCTTTGGATCAAATTGAGATCGATTTCCATAATATTCTCCAATGTAGACGCACAACAGCCTATCTCAATCGCCTCTTAAATCAAGAGGTTCACAATGGCTAAGCAGTATCACGACAAGCATACTTTAGATTTATTTAATGATTGGACACCGCCGAAATATGCAGCGGAACTACCTGAGGAAACAACACGGGGCGGCACATTAGATACACAAATCGCGCGTGCAATTTCTCATGCGCTGAGCCAATCGAATATGAGCCGTGAAGAGCTGGCGAAGGCGATGTCTGATTACTTAGGTGTTGAGGTCACGCGCAATATGCTTGATGCCTATTCCAGCCAAGCACGCACAGATCACAAGATTACCTTAGAGCGGTTTATTGCTCTCATTGAGGTGACGCAGAATATAGGGCTGACGGGATTTGTTGCGGGATTTTTCGGACATATCGTTGTGCCCTCAAAATACCGTGAATTGATTGATCTGCATTACATTCAAGAAAAACGCGATGAGCTTGAGGCGCGTGAGCGTGCGATTGCCCTCAAATGGGGGGTGAAGCGATGAGTGAAGTGCATTGGAAGACAGCAAGAGAGTGGGCGCTTTGCAAACTTGATACACTACCATCCAGTCAGCAAAACATTCATGCTCTTGTAAAACGCGAAAACTGGCAATCACTTGGCGATGAGTTTGCTCGCAAACGTGCTGGTCGTGGTGGTGGTTGGGAATATCATCTTCATTGTTTGCCGAAAGCGGCGCAGGAAGATTTTCTAAATCGCGATCGGATCAAGCGCAAAAGCGCTGAGCTTGCGAAGACAAAAAAGAAAGAAACGCAAATCGTTGCGCAGCGCTCTGAAGATCTAACGGCGCGGCAATCTTTAATTCTTCAATCTCGCGCAATGATTTTGCGAGAAATTGAACGGCGTGAGATTGTTGATGGCACATCACGCAGACAAACCATTTTAAAGCTTATTTCTGAGTTTGATTCTGATCGCGATCTTCCACAAGATTTGCGCGTTTTATCGGACAGCCTTTTCCAATCTGCCCTTAATGCAAGTGGGCGTGGCAACAAGCTTTCACGTTCACAAATTTATGATTGGATTAAGTTGCGTTCTGAGGGCGGTGTGGCTGCGCTTGCTCCGAAACTGACACGCAAAAAGCAGGGTGCGCCAGCCTATCTGAATCAGTTTCTGCGTTTCTATTGCGTGCCGAGCAAACCAACGATTGCAGAGGCTTTGCGCTATTACGGTGAGAGCTTGGAAGATCCGCAAGCTGCCCCAAGCTATGATCAAATCACACGGGCTTTAAAGCAGCTCAAGGGCACAGCGAGTTGGCTTGATGCGCATCGGGGCCGTGAGGGGGCATTGGCGCTTAAGGCGCGCCTTGCCTTC
>CALLMA010000083.1 GCA_938008015.1 uncultured Celeribacter sp. | reverse complement strand
AGTGACGAATATGTGGTTTGAGAAAGAACGTCTAAAAACTCCAAAGCGTTTAGAGAGAATCCACGCTGAGTTAACCCGTTTTGCCAAATTGGCTTCTTTGGATCGGGTTGAATTTCAGATGACTTGAGACACGGCACTATCTTTAATGGGGTACGTGCTTTAATGGGGTGCGTGGGCCACTTCAGGCACGCGAAAATTCTCACGCTTATGCACGACACGCCAAAAAAAGAATACCCAAGCCGAGATACAATCTAAAGATGAGGCGCAGCCCAAAAATCACCTATACCCCCTAGCATCATTTCTTTATTGGTTCGCCTCTTATTAACTAAATGATTGATTATAAAACGCTGTAGGCTTGTGAGATGATCCATTTTTCTATAATCCAAAACTATAAAATTTAGACAATCGGATCTCACGTGCTTTTATATCGCATTCTATTTTGCCTCGTTGCCTCAGTCTTTTTAATATTGGCAATTATAATGCGCAAAATGAGCCTCGCGGAGCTTAAGCAACGTCTATGTTACGATATTGCGCCCCCCCGCAAACGACCTAGCGCACCAAACATGCCAACACGCCTTTGGATTCACGGTGCTTCTAATGGCGAGATTCTTGGCGCAAAAGCCCTTATTCTGGACATTTTGAACCGCTCTGAGAATTTAGAGATTATCCTCACGGCCAACACAAAAACGGCCATTGAGATGATCAAAGCTTGGGAAAACGATCGTATCATCGCCAGACTGGCCTCTCTGGATTATCACTCCGCCGTCTCGCGTTTTTATCATGCTTACACGCCAAAGGCTGTGCTGTTTATCGAGAATGAAGTTTGGCCCGTCCGCTTCCATTTCTTACGCAAACGCCAATGCCCGATTTTTATGATCAGTGCGCGCATATCTGAAAAATCTGCTCAACGCTGGCTTGGGCTGCCAAGATTTTTGTCAGCTCCCTTTCGGCAATCTATCGCAGCTGTTACATATCTCGCCTCCCAAGATATTGCCTCAGAAGAGAGATATTGCTTATTGGGGTTAGACCCTCAAAAAACACTGGCGCGCATCAATCTCAAAAGCAGCGTTAAGTTGCAAAAAGCAGATGCCTTAGAACTCGAAAGACTTCAAACATTTTTCAAAGAAGACACAACTTTTCTAGCAGTTTCGACACATGCACAAGAAGAGAAAATAATATTGGACGCCTTTTCGAAAGTCACGCAAGAGTTCCCAGATTGCAAACTCATCCTAGCGCCAAGGCACCCTAAAAGACGCCTAGAAATTGCCAATATTTTGGAGAAAGAAACCTTTCGCTTTGCATTTCGAACACAGCAAAACCTGACCCAAGAGACCAACGTATATATTGCCGACACACTTGGCGAAACGCAGCTTTGGTACGCCCTGTCTCGCATTTGTTTCGTTGGTGGCTCTTTGTCGCAAAATGGCGGCCATACTCCCTTTGAACCCGCCCAGTTTAAATGCGCTATTTTACATGGCCCCCATATTTCAAATCACGAAGAGGCCTATAGCCTGCTTCAAAAAAATGCCGCAAGCGTGACTGTCTTAGGCAGCGATCATCTCGCTCAGGTGGTCTTAAAAAAGCTGAGGTCGCCCGATATGACAAAGCAAAAGGGGGAGAATGCCTTTGCAACTTTGGAAACACTCAAAACTACGAATGCAACGCATCACGACTTGATCGCCAAGCTTTCTAAATCCCTTGACCTGGGAGACCTATCCGCCTAAATCTTCGCCGCCTCTCATGAGGCTCTCGCAACTCAGACCTATCGTGACACATGATCCGCTTCACCTTAAAATGCTCCCATGAACATAATTTCGAAAGCTGGTTTAGATCTAGCGATGAGTTTGCCAAACAACAAACTCAAGGCTTGGTTGAATGCCCATTTTGCGGCGACAAAAACATACAAAAATCTTTAATGAGCCCACAAGTCACGCCCTCAAGAAATAAAGCCCTTGCCTCAGCCCCATCAGCGCCGGCATCTACACCTCCCGCTCAGGCAGAATCGCAAGCACACACTCCAGAAACATCGCAAGATATCGATCACAAAATAGCTGAAATCAGAGCGGAAGTAGAAAAAAACTCGGAATATGTGGGCGATAATTTTACCGATGAGGCGCGTAAAATGCATCAAGGTGATAGCGAAAAAAGAGCAATCTATGGGGAAGCGAAATTAGACGAGGCGAAAACGCTCATCGAGGAAGGTATTCCCGTGGTTCCTTTGCCTTTCAAACCAAAGAAAAAGATGAATTAGACTATAATTTACGCAAAAATGCATAATATTTGCAGTTTTCAACCTTCCACTTCCGTCATTCCAGCCCCCTCCTCTTGCACCCTGCTTCTCTATAGCATACGAAACGCTGCAAGAAGTTGCGCATAGTACACTTCTAAAAAACATAACTAATAGCGTATGGAACTCTTTGATTGCCATGCTAATCGGCATAAGCATTTATTCAGATCCGCGCGTATGACGAACATGAGTTCAAATCCAGGGGATAATAGGGCACCATGCCAATTCTCGTAATGAAATTCGGCGGCACATCTGTTGCCACACTCGATAAAATCAAGAGCGCAGCAAAACGCGTAAGCCGTGAAGTCGCAAACGGTTATGATGTTATTGTTGTCGTTTCGGCCATGTCTGGCGAAACGAACAAGCTCGTAGGCTTTGTGAACGACACTTCCCAAATGTATGATGCGCGTGAATATGATGCGATTGTTTCATCTGGTGAAAATGTAACCGCAGGCCTTATGGCGCTGACGTTGCAGGAAATGAATATCCCTGCGCGGAGCTGGCAAGGCTGGCAAGTGCCTTTGAAAACAAATTCTTCGCATGCTTCTGCGCGTATTGAAGAAATTCCCAGTGATAACATCATGGAAAAATTTGCAGACGGCATGAAAGTTGCTGTTGTTGCAGGTTTCCAAGGAATTTCACCTGAAGGCCGCATCACGACCCTTGGTCGCGGCGGTTCAGACACAACAGCAGTAGCCTTTGCGGCGGCTTTTGAAGCAGAGCGCTGTGATATTTATACCGATGTTGACGGCGTTTACACAACAGACCCTCGCATCACAAATAAAGCCCGCAAGATGGACAAAGTTTCTTTCGAAGAAATGTTAGAAATGGCCTCTTTAGGGGCAAAAGTCCTACAAACTCGCTCCGTGGAGCTCGCGATGCGCTATAATGTAAAATTGCGCGTCCTATCATCTTTTGAAGAATATGACCCTAATGCAGGCACGCTGATCTGTGCCGAGGAGGATATCGTGGAAAGCAATGTTGTCGCAGGTGTAACAGCCTCTCGTGATGAAGCAAAAATGACACTTAGCTCTGTAGCTGATCGCCCAGGCATCGCAGCAGCCATTTATGGCCCTCTTGCTGAGGCCGGTGTGAATGTTGATATGATCATTCAAAATATTTCTGAAGATGGTCGCACAGATATGACATTCTCCTGCCCAACAGATCAGGTATCACGCGCAGAACAAGCCATCAACGCAGCGCATGAGCGCGGCGATTTTAACTTTGCAGGCCTCATCTCAGACACAGATGCCTCCAAAATTTCTCTGGTTGGCATCGGCATGCGCTCGCAATCGGGCGTTGCGGCAAAAATGTTCAAAGTGCTTTCTGATGAAGGTATCAACATCAAGGTTATTGCGACATCTGAAATTAAAATTTCAGTTCTTATTGCACGCAAATACACAGAGCTTGCCGTTCAGGCGCTCCATGATGCTTTCGAACTTGAAAAAGCATAAATCGGCAAAAAGCCAAATCTATTACTAAAAAAGGCCAGCATATGCTGGCCTTTTTGATATCGACGCGAATCTAAAATATTAAAGCCCCAGAAAATCTGAGGCTTTAATCGTATCAATAGAATGAAATGGAAATCTATTTAGCTGGCAGCGGTGAAATCATCATCACCATCTGACGCCCTTCCATCTTCGGCATATTATCTACTTTACCTTGTTCCGTAATATCTTCGGCAACACGCTCTAAGAGCTGGCGGCCCAAGTCTTGGTGTGCCATTTCGCGCCCTCTAAAGCGCAAAGTGATTTTCACTTTATCACCATTTTCAAGGAACTTGAAAACATTACGCATTTTGACATTGTAATCATTTGTATCCGTACCAGGACGGAATTTTACTTCTTTGATTTCAATTGTTTTTTGTTTCTTACGCGCTTCAGATTCACGTTTTTGCTGTTCATATTTGAACTTGCCGAAATCCATAATTTTACACACCGGAGGCGTGGCATTCGGAGATATTTCTACAAGATCTAATCCAGCATTCGCGGCCATATCCATAGCACGCGCAGGAGACACAACACCGACATTTTCTCCCTCTGCGCCAATAAGGCGAATTTCAGGGCAACGAATACGTTCGTTCACGCGAGGTCCAGTTTCACGTGAGGGCGGGGCTTTATGTGGTCGACGGGCTATGATGCGCTCCTATAGGTTATTAAAACTCAAAGTTCGGTGAAAAATAGGAGGAAAACACTTAAGTTTCAAGTCTAATCGCAACGATCAGAGCAAACAATGTCTTTATACCTCGAATTAGTCGCATTCAAAGACAAGCGCGCCCTCTCAAAGAGATGTAAAAAGAGACTACTTTCATCGCCTTTCAACTCGTGGGGGAAAATACTCTAAATTTACCCCTAGTATAAACCCGAGCCGACCTCTAAATCTAGCGACGGCATTCAGGCAATTTTTGCCAAATGAATATTGAGGAAAGAAAATTATGTTAAAACGTACCCTTATCGGCGCCGTCATGGCCGGCACAGCTCTCACACTTGCAGCATGTAAAGAAGAAGAGAAGGCTGTAGAAACGTCACAAACAGAAACAACGAATGAAGTCGTCACTCAAGCACCTGCCGTTGTAGAAGTCGAAACAGCACCAGCTGTTGAGGTAACATTGCCGGAAAGCGCGACAGAGCTCCTCGAAAACGCGGATGAAAAAATCAATGAAGCTGCGGATAAAGCACTCGATGCAGCATCTGAGCTCTTAGAAAACACAGAAGCTCTTTCGGGTGAAGCTACAACTGCGGTTAAAGACACATTGAATCAAGCAAAAGATGCCTTGGTCAACACAACAGAAGAAGTGACAGCTGAAGCAGCTGAAGCAGCGCAAAATGTCGTCTCTAATGTTTCAGAAACAGTCGCTAATGTTGCAGAAACAACTGAAAATGTAGGAAATATTGCTAATGTTTTCGATGCAGGCATGGCTTCCGAAATTCTCAATGTCGAAAACTTCAACCTAGAAAAAGCGATTGAATATATTGATCTTGCTCCAGTTAGCGATGAAATCAAAAACACAATCAAAGGCTCTATTGAGCAAGCGGCAGGCAACCCAGCCATCCTCAAGCAAATTTTAGAAACTGCGAAAACAATGCTCAACCTTTAATAATTTAGTAACTATTTTAGTGCTAATAAGACTAAGTAGTTAGCCAGTAAAAATGGTTGATGAGTTAGTGTTATAGAGTATTGCTGTTACAGCATGTTAAAGACCTCGCTAATTTTTAGTGAGGTCTTTAATTTTTAAAGGGGTGGTTGCGTCACATTCTTCGATGTGTCAGGAGATCACCATCCCCTTGCGCCTTAATCCTCAAAAGCGCTTTTTCGATGGGCTCATATACAACGGCCATATGATGCGCATTCGCATGGATCATGACATTTTCATCAACACAAATCGCGATATGGCCCTTCCAAAAGAGCATATCGCCCCGTTGGTAACCGCCTTTCACCGCATGCCCACACTCCAATTGCATATCACTATCTGCAGGAAAAGGAATGCCACAGGCAAGCATCCCCGCTTGAACCAGCCCCGAGCAATCAATACCAAAAGAGGAGTTTCCGCCCCATAAATACGGCGTCCCAAAAAAGAGTTGCGCGATGGTTACGGGATCATTGAACTTTTTTTCCACAGGGCGAAGGTGTTTCTTTGGAACAAACCCGCCCGTTTCCAGTTCGTAATATTTCTGGCACTCACGCATCACGCACAGTTTGCTCCCAAAAGACAGGGAATAAAGCTCTGCGCTCTTAAAACTTTCTTGCGAATAAACATGTGTTGCCCGCGCACTGACAACATGCGTCAAAGACTGAGGCGCACTCAAATGCTCTTGGTTGATATAGCCAACATAATCATCTTTCACACTCACACCAAAGGCCCAACCATCTGAAAACTCTAGGACATCAAAGTCATCTCCCATCAGCAACTGTCGATCGCGCTGGCCAGAGGGCTTATCGAGCAAAGAGGCCACAGGCTTAGAAATTTGCATCGGGAAACGCAGGACTTCTTTTTGGCCAGAATCCACAAAGCCTTTGAGGGCCACACGCTCATTCGCGGGATATCGTCTACGATCTTTCATAAGCCTAACAAATCTGGCAAAGCCTCTAAAATAGCTCTCGCCCCCTGCCCAACTCCGCCCTTTGGGCGCGCAGGAGCAGGCGTTGGGTTCCAGCCATAAATATCAAAATGCATGTACCGCTCAGAACGTGTTACGAATCGCCGCAAGAACAGTGCAGCGGTGATCGAACCGGCAAATCCGCCTGCAGGGGCATTGTCTAAATCCGCAATACCTGGCTCAATCATGCGCTCATATGGATCCCAAAACGGCATTTCCCAAACAGGATCCGCCACTTTCTGCGCACTTTGAGTAATGTAAGATGCATCGCGAGGGTCCGTTGCATAAAAAGGCGCCAAATCAGGCCCAACAGCCACGCGCGCTGCGCCCGTCAAGGTTGCCATCGATATTGTCAGATCGGCGGGGTCTTCATCCGCCAATGCCAGCGCATCCGCCAAAACCAATCGACCCTCCGCATCAGTATTGTTGACTTCAACCGTTAGGCCTTTTCTCGATGTCAGGATATCTTGTGGACGAAAAGCATCCGCTGAAACAGAATTTTCAACCGCAGGAATAAGGACGCGAAGCTGCAACGGCACATTGAGGGCCATAATCATTTTGGCCAAGCCTAAAACAGTCGCAGCGCCACCCATATCTTTTTTCATCAACCCCATTGAGCTGCCAGGCTTTAGATTCAATCCCCCCGTATCAAAACAAACACCTTTCCCAACAAGCGTTAATTTAGGCCCAGCGCTTCCCCAATTCATCTCAATAAGGCGCGGCGCACGAGACGCGGCGCGCCCGACAGCATGAACCATCGGAAAATTTTCCGCCAAAAGCGCATCACCAACAGTGACTTTAAAATCTGACCCATATTCATGCGCAACGGCTTCCGCAGACTGATGAAGATCATCTGGGCCCATATCTGAGGCCGGTGTATTTATGAGATCACGCGTGAAAGCTTCGGCCGCCACAATTGCTTCAAGCCTTTCGGCATCCACCCCATCTGGTGCAATAAGTTGCGCATAGCTCTTATTATTGTTGTTATATCGATTAAAACTGTACCCTGAGAGCAGCCACCCCACAAGCTGCTCATCAAGGTCAGTAGATGCCAATGTTGTTTTCAGATGAAACGTTACTTCAGGCAATCGCGCGCGTGCGCCACCTAAGATAAAGCGCTCTCGCTTACGATCTTTTAAACCACCCAAACCAACAAGAACTCCCCCAAGCCCTTCATCACATGGCAATAAACAAATCTCTCCCGCCCCTGCTTGGAACCCCACACTTTCCGCCCAAGCTCTATCTCGATCTTGCAGCACACCCACCTGTGCCTCCATAGCTTCACGAGAAATTAAATAAAGCGGTAAAGATTTGTTATCTGGTAATGCAAATTTTAAGGTCATCTGATGTCTCATATCTGTTTAGCAATGATAACCACAAACATATGGTCTAAAGCTATAATAGGGTATGAAACCAAACAAATGTCTTAATTGCAAATCTTAAAGTTAATTATATAAATTCGCCTCCCTGAGATCCCACATATTCAGAAGTGTCTTTTTACCCACACGACTTAGACGATCAACACAAGCAGACAGCGCAGCATCATCTACTTTAGTACACACACGCATCAAATTCTCTGCAGCGTGAGCCAATGTAATCCACCCCACATTCTCGCTGGCCACCAGAATTGATTTTGCAAACGGCTCGATCTCACGCACAAGGCCCTCGATGTAGCATGTTTCCACGTGGCGCAAATTTGCGACCAATTCTTCCACTTCACGCATAAGAATATTATCCGCAACTTCACTCCCTAGAGACACTTTCAAACGATGTAAGTTCTCTTGATCTATACACACTTTTTCCTCATCCCAACGCAATTCAACAACCATTTTAAACCCACCTAATGCTACCCCAATCAACTTGAAATCACATTAGGGCAAAGGCTTCAAAAAAGTGTTTACCGACAAATCCTTTTTCCCTAGAATTCAGATCAAATCCCGAGTAAAATATAGATGAATTTATATAAAATTCGCCTTATTGTGGAGAAAACTATGAAAGACGCAAAACAACTTCCTGCTTATCTCGCACAAAGATACCATGGATGGCGCGCAACAAAATATATGGCCAATAAAGCTTGGTATGAACGCCTCGCTATTGAAGGCCAGCGCCCCAAAGCTATGGTTATTTCTTGCTGCGATTCACGCGTGCATTCAACATCAATCTTTGGTGCCGAAGAAGGCGAAATTTTCTTACATCGAAACATTGCGAACCTCGTCCCTCCCTATTCAGAAGATGGATCACACCACGGCACATCAGCTGCCATTGAATATGCCGTGACGGCCTTAAAGGTCGCCCATGTTATTGTACTAGGTCATTCTAGCTGTGGCGGCGTCAAAGGATGCCATGACATGTGCGCGGGGCATGCGCCCGAATTAGAAGAAAAGACTTCTTTTGTAGGCAGGTGGATGGATATCCTACGCCCGGGCTATGAGCGCGTGAAGGAGCTTCCTGAAGAAAGTCGCATTCGCGCATTAGAGCAAGAAGGCGTTGTTGTCTCTTTGGAAAACTTGATGAGTTTCCCTTTCGTTAAATCCTCTGTCGAGGCTGGCAATATTAGCTTACACGGGCTTTGGATAAACATCGAAACAGGCACAGTGAACCAATATATCGCTGAATCGAAAACATTCGAAGCTGTATAAATTTTTTCTATTATGACGACAGACAGCGCTCTTGATCTATCAGGGCGCTGTTTTTTTATCGAAAATACTAGTTTGAAATTTTTTGAACTCTGATAAGCTTCTCTCATAATGAGCCACCCCAAATGGCAGGTGATTTGGATTTATCGACGATTATAGACAAGGAAGCCCTTTGCAAAAAGTTATCCAAGAATTAGTTCATCGCCGCACATCCGCACAGATGGGAGGCGGACAGCGCCGAATAGATGCCCAGCATCAAAAGGGCAAATTAACAGCGCGCGAGCGAATCGAAGTTCTCCTTGATGAAGATAGTTTTGAAGAGTTCGATATGTTCAAAACCCATCGCTGTAGCGAATTCGGCATGGATGAACAGAAGATCGCAGGAGATGGCGTTATCACAGGCTGGGGAACGATCAACGGCCGTATGGTTTATTTATATAGCCAAGATTTTACTGTTTTTGGCGGCTCATTGTCTGAAACCCATTCTCAAAAAATCTGTAAGATTATGGATATGGCGGTGCAAAATGGTGCCCCTATTATCGGCCTCAATGATTCTGGAGGCGCACGCATTCAAGAGGGTGTTGATAGTCTGGGAGGATACGCGGAAGTATTCAAACGCAATGCATTAGCATCTGGGGTGGTTCCGCAAATATCTGTGATTATGGGCCCATGCGCGGGAGGCGCTGTCTATAGCCCCGCCATGACAGATTTCATTTTCATGGTCAAAGACACATCCTATATGTTTGTGACAGGGCCTGATGTGGTCAAAACTGTGACAAATGAGATCATCTCCGCAGAAGATTTAGGGGGCGCTGAAACCCATACAAAGAAATCATCAGTCGCAGACGCCGCTTTTGAAAACGACCTTGAAGCCCTCAGGCAAGTGCGCCGCCTTGTGGATTTCTTGCCCTTAAACAACAAAGACAAACCCCCTCTTCGCCCTTTCTTCGACGACCCCCAACGCATTGAGCATTCTCTGGATACCTTAATCCCAGAAAACCCGAACCAACCTTATGATATGTATGAATTAATCGAAAAAATATCCGATGAAGGGGATTTTTATGAGATTCAAGAAAAGCATGCCGCCAATATCATTACTGGTTTTATACGCCTTGAAGGCCGCCCTATTGGCGTTGTCGCCAATCAGCCTAATGTTCTTGCGGGATGCCTAGACATTGACGCCTCTAAAAAAGCGGCGCGATTTGTTCGGTTTTGTGATTGTTTCGATATACCCGTCTTAACACTTGTGGATGTGCCAGGTTTCCTCCCCGGAAGCGCGCAAGAATATGGCGGCATCATCAAGCATGGCGCAAAACTTCTTTTCGCTTATGCAGAAGCGACAATACCTAAAGTCACCCTCATCACGCGAAAAGCCTATGGTGGGGCCTATGATGTCATGTCTTCCAAGCATTTACGCGGTGATCTCAATTATGCATGGCCTAGCGCTCAAATCGCCGTCATGGGAGCGAAAGGCGCAACTGAGATCATCCATCGTGCCGACCGGCATGATCCTGAGAAACTCGCCCAGCACACGCGTGATTATGAAGAACGCTTTTCCAATCCATTCGTCGCAGCCGAGCGCGGCTTCATTGATGATGTGATTCAACCGCGTTCAACGCGCAAACGCTTATGCCGCGCTTTCGCCTCACTGCGCAACAAGCAGCAAGAAAATCCATGGAAAAAACATAACAACATGCCACTTTAGGTCCTAAACAATAATATCGGACTAGAAATAATGCGCCAGCTTAGCTAACGGAACCTAAAACTTATAAGAAAGCATCATAATGGCACGCGACTATATGACAAAACACAAAGGTTTCCCCGGCAGGCTCACGGGAACCGACTTTCAATTTACTGTCCGCAGGGCGAATCCCAAAGGCGTCACCCCCCTTAAAGAGAGAGAGCGCTTTCGCGATCGCCTTGCGAAAGATAAAAGAGCCGATATTGGCTTTATGTCTGCGCTTTGGGCCCATTTTGGCAATGAGCCTTTCGAACGCGGCAATCTTGATGCAGGGCGCTTGAATTGGCTTTTTGGGCGTGAAGTCCTTCCTGCAAATCCTGACGATTTCGATCCCAGCTCATATGAGGCAATGCTGATCATCAATGAAAAGCGCGCCCGCGCTACATTTCCGGAAGCCTTTCAAGATGAAGATGTTTTCGACATTGATGAAGAAACAGACGATTAGAATGGAGCAATATGCGCAGTTTTTCGCCAATATTCAGAAATAAGACGCGGTTTTCTGCTCAAGTTATATTTTTTCCGCATAAACCCTTGCGCATACGTAATCAAATGCACAGGTTAACAATATGTTCTGCACGCGCCATCCCTACCATAATGGCGATTTTAAGTTGCAAGAGCATTGAGGAATATTACCCTCAAAAAAACGAGGCGAGACTGTGTTTACCCCGGCACAGATCTCGCCTTAATTTTTTCTACCACGCCTTACTTCCCACCATAATTTTCGCGCAAGGATATAAGCCATGTTTCAAAAAATATTGATAGCTAACCGCGGCGAAATTGCATGCCGCATCATCAAAACGGCCCAGAAAATGGGTATCAAGACTGTTGCGGTCTATTCTGAGGCCGATAAGAGCGCGAAACATGTGCAAATTGCCGATGAGGCCGTCCATATCGGGCCTGCCCCTGCCGCCCAGTCATATCTTGTCATCGATAAGATCATACAAGCTGCAAAAGAAACGGGCGCACAAGCCATTCATCCAGGATATGGTTTCCTTTCCGAAAACCCTGCCTTTTGTGAAGAATTGGCAAAAAGCAATATCGCCTTTATTGGCCCTGGCCTTCATGCGATTAAATCAATGGGGGATAAAATCACCTCAAAGAAAATCGCGCAAGAAGCCGGTGTTTCTATTGTCCCAGGTTTTATGGGCTTAATCGACAGTGAAGAAGACGCTCTCAAAATTTCTCGCGACATCGGTTATCCAGTCATGATAAAAGCGTCCGCGGGTGGTGGCGGCAAAGGCATGCGTGTCGCTTATGATGACGATGATGTTCGAGAGGGCTTTAACGCCTCTAAAAGAGAAGCAAGCCACTCTTTTGGCGATGATCGCATTTTCATCGAAAAATACATTACCCAACCGCGCCATATCGAAATTCAGATCCTTTGTGATCGCTTTGGCAACGGCATTCATCTTCTCGAAAGAGAATGCTCAATCCAGCGGCGCAATCAAAAAATCATTGAAGAAGCGCCCAGCTCCTTTCTGGATGATGCAACCCGCAAAAAGATGGGCGAACAAGCCCTCGCTCTAGCTCATGCCGTTAAATATTCATCCGCAGGCACGGTAGAATTTATCGTGGATGGGGATCGAAATTTCTACTTTTTAGAAATGAACACGCGCCTACAAGTTGAACACCCTGTCACAGAATTGATCACGGGCGTAGATCTCGTGGAACATATGATCCGGATTGCAAACGATGAAAAGCTGAGCCTTGCGCAAGACGACATCCAGATCAATGGCTGGGCCTTAGAAAGCCGTCTTTACGCGGAAGACCCTTATCGCAATTTCTTACCATCTATTGGGCGCCTCTCGCGTTATCGCCCTCCACAAGAGCGCGCAGAGGAAAGCTATATAATTCGAAATGATACAGGCGTTTACGAAGGCGCCGATATTTCCACCCACTATGATCCAATGATCGCAAAGCTTTGCACTTGGGCGCCAA
>CALLMA010000082.1 GCA_938008015.1 uncultured Celeribacter sp. | reverse complement strand
TTTGTATACCTGCCAAGCTGCACCCACTATGTGAGCGGTTTGGCGGGACAAAACAATTAGAAATGATCAATGATATGAAGCACACGATCGATACAGATGAAATCTACGGTTTATTTATCACGTGTATATTTATTTTTTATTCTGTGAAATTTCAGTATAAAACATACAATTAAATGTAATTTTATATGGTGCGGGTGGAGGGACTTGAACCCCCACGCCTTGCGGCGCCAGAACCTAAATCTGGTGCGTCTACCAATTTCGCCACACCCGCTTCATGTGGGATCATCTAACATTAGATTCTCGGAGATACCAGAGCAAAAATACAAAAAATAATATTTTTTATCATTTTTTCGCAACTTTAATCGACACCCGCGCAAATTTCATAAAAGAGCCACCAAAAACCCAAATTTATCAGAATATTGCAGATATGAAGCGGTTAGATTTATTGAGCTCATAGTGGGCCAAGCCCTCCCCCAAACCGACATGAAAATCAGATCAGTAGATATCTTGCCAAGCGGCGGTCCTGTTAATTTAGGTCGCTAATGTGAGGCTTGCGGCAATTGAGACATAGCAGGCATGCAAAGGCCCGAGGGCCAGTGTCATGTTATCATCGAGATTTAGATCAAGTTCGATGGAATAAATATTACTCGCCTTGCGCATCAGCGCGAGATTTTCCCGCCACATTCATCGCAAGTGTTGCTGCCATCAATTTATCTAAATCACCATCAAGCACACCCTTTGTATCAGATGTTTCGAAGTTGGTGCGCAGATCTTTGACCATTTGATAAGGCTGCAAAACATATGAGCGGATTTGATTGCCCCATCCAGCATCGCCTTTTGCTTCATGCGCCGCATTAATATCAGCATTTCTGCGATCAAGCTCTTGTTGGTACAGCCTTGATTTCAAAGCTTTCATCGCGATGTCACGGTTTTGGTGTTGTGATTTTTCTGAGCTTGTTACAACGATGCCAGTTGGAATATGCGTGATACGCACAGCAGAGTCAGTTGTATTCACGTGCTGACCGCCCGCGCCTGATGAACGGTATGTATCAATGCGAATATCTGCAGGGTTCACTTCGATATCAATATTATCATCGACAACGGGATACACCCAAACAGATGAGAAAGAAGTATGGCGCTTCGCGGCACTATCAAAGGGCGAAATGCGCACCAAACGATGAACACCGCTTTCAGACTTGAGCCAACCATATGCATTATGGCCCGAAATTTTATAAGCCGCCGATTTTATCCCAGCTTCTTCACCAGCAGTTTCAGATTGTAATTCAACCTTATAGCCTTTTTTCTCAGCCCAGCGAACATACATGCGCGCGAGCATTGAAGCCCAATCGCAGCTTTCCGTTCCCCCTGCCCCTGAATTGATTTCAAGGAAAGTATCATTGCTATCAGCTTCACCATCTAAAAGGGCCTCAAGCTCTTTTTCAGCGGCAGAAATAGCGAGCGCTTTAAGCGCCTCCTCCGCTTCCACAACAACCTCTTGATCTTCTTCCATTTCACCCAATTCGATCAAATCAATACTATCAACCATATCTTGCGACAAAGATTTCACAGTATCAAAAGCTGCCATAAGCAACTGACGATCGCGCATCAATTTTTGGGCGCGGGATTGATCTTCCCAAAGCGAAGGGTCTTCAATCATCGCATTGAATTCTTCTAGGCGGTGCTCAGCTGTCTCCCAATCCATGCGCTGCTTCAGCAAATCAATAGATTTCTCGATTTTTTCAACAGTCGATTGAATCTCTGCACGCATGATTGGTTTCCTTATTCACTAGGCTTTATCGTGAATTAAACGAGGAATGAGCCATAAGCAAGTCGGGGCTATTTTTTTCTTTCGAGTTGAAATTGTTCTGGAAATATTCAGACTTAGAATATCCTGTAAACTATCCACGAAAACCTGTCGCAACGACGAATTTTTCCGAGCTATCTGATCTCGATGCTGGCGGTTTGATGTTGACAACCTTTTCAAACTTTTGCTTCAAAAGCTTTTGCAAATCGCCCTCAGCACCACCTGCCAGTACTTTTGCAACGAAAGTTCCATTAGGTGAAAGCACATCAAAGGCAAGATAGGCCGCCGCCTCACAAAGCGCCATGATGCGAAGATGATCTGTTTGTTTATGCCCAGATGAAGCCGCCGCCATATCAGACATGACAACATCAGCCTCGCCACCAAGCCAATCTTTGACCTGATCATCCGCCCCATCTTTCATGAAATCAAGTTGATGGGTTTCAGCGCCAGCAATCGGTTCAACTTCTTGCAAATCAACGCCCAGCACCGTGCCGATCTTCTTGTTCTTCTGCTCACCCAAAGCATTCACGCGCTTTACAGCAATCTGACACCATCCCCCAGGCGCACAACCAAGATCCACGATCCGCGCTCCTGGTACTAGGAAGCCGTATTTATCATCCAATTCTAGGATTTTAAAAGCAGCCCGCCCACGCAAGCCTTCTGCTCTCGCACGCTTCACATAAGGATCGTTAAGCTGGCGCTCGAGCCAAAGCGTCGATGAAAGTTTGCGTCCGCGCGCAGATTTCACCTTAACCCTTAAATCTCGAGCTCCACGCCCAGATGTCGGCTTTGCTCCATTTGGGCCATTTCTCTTCGAAGATCCAGATTTTTTAGTCGGCATATTGCTATTCCCAATTATATTGGCGCTCTCCTAACAAATAAGAGCAAACTATTAAACCCTCGAGATGCTCTTATGTTTAATCATCAAACTTTTGTAAGCGTTTAAGCAAACTGGATGTATCCCAGCGCCCGCCTCCCATTTTCTGAACATCTTTATAAAATTGATCAACAATCGCCGTGAGCGGCAATGAAGCGCCAACCTCATCAGCCGCTTGCAAGCAAATCGCTAGATCTTTGCGCATCCAATCAACAGCAAACCCATATTCATAATGATCCGCATTCATCGTCTTATGTCGATTGACCATCTGCCAGCTGCCTGCAGCGCCACCAGAAATAACTTCAACAAGGCTTTCAACATCCAAGCCAGATTTTTGTGCCAGATGAAGAGATTCACTTAAACCTTGCACAACTCCAGCAATGGCGACCTGATTGCACATCTTAGCGATTTGTCCAGATCCCACATCACCAAGGCGTTTAATCGTTTTTCCATAGGATTGCATCAAAGGCAAAACTTGCTCAAAGACCTTTTCATCGCCACCGCACATGATGGATAGAATACCGCCTTCAGCGCCAGCTTGCCCGCCTGAAACAGGCGCATCAATGTAGGAAATGCCTCTATTTTTCGCAATTTCAGCCAATTCCCGTGTCACTTGGGGAGAAACAGTTGTGTGATCAATAAAGATTGATCCCTTCTCCATCGTCGTAAAAGCCCCTTCTTCCCCCAAGCAAACCGAGCGCAAATCATCATCATTGCCAACACAAGCGCAAACGACCTGCGCCTCTTTCGCAGCCAATGCTGGCGTATCAAACGCAGTGCCGCCAAATTGCTTTTGCCATTCATGCGCCTTACGGGATGTGCGATTGTACACACTGACATCATAACCCTGCGTTGACAGATGCCCAGCCATAGGAAATCCCATAACACCAAGACCTAAAAAGCTCACTTTGCTATTTTGCGTTAAAGTGTCGTTTTGCTGATGGTCGACCATGAGTTTATCCTGTGATGTGTGAAATATAAAAAATAGAGTTCAACTTGCTTAGAATTAATATCATAGTAAAAGAGAACGCAATCAAAGATAACAATTTTACTCTTGTATAAATTAGAAAAAATAGCTTCCCATCATGTTACGCCTCCTTCGCCTGATCTTACGCACCACTCTCGCAATCAGCTTTTTAGCTTTATTACTATTGTGGTTCGCCTATTGGCTGGCCTCACGCTCCCTGCCCGATTATAATGCAAGCTACGAGATGAAAGGCTTAAACGAACCTCTTGAAATTGTTCGTGATCATGCAAACGTCCCCCATATTCTCGGCGAAACGGATCGTGATAGTTATTTTGGCCTTGGCTTTGTACATGCACAAGATCGTTTATATCAAATGATGTTGATGCGACGGACAGCGCAAGGAAAGCTATCTGAAGTCTTTGGCACCCAAACTCTCGAAACAGACATTTTGCTGCGCAGCCTCGGCCTTAATGAAGCGGCGGAAAAATCTTTTGAATTCCAATCCGCAGAGGCAAAAGCAGCGCTGGAAGCATATTCCAATGGAATAAACGCATGGATCGATCAAATCAACGAAGATTCTCTCGGGCGCGGAGCTCCGGAATACTTCATCTTTCCATCAACGATTTCATATTGGCGCCCAAGTGATAGCATTGCACTTGTTAAATTACTCGCTTTGCAATTGTCAGATCAAATCAACCATGAAGTCCTGCGCGCGCGCACCTCTCTCGTGCTTCCCGCAGAACGCCTATCTGATATTTTGCCTGATGCCCCAGGCACTGGCACAACCAAACTCATTTCTTTCAGCGAGACTTTATCCCAAAACGCCCTCTCGCTTCCAACGCAGACCTTCGCCCAAAGGAAACCAAGCTTTCTTTCACCCGTGCCTGAATACGGCCATGCCGGCGCCTCGAATATATGGTCCATCGGTCATAACAGATCTGTTTCAAAAGCAACCATAATGGCCAATGATCCCCATCTAAAACTATCAGCACCTGGCGCGCTCTATCTCGCCCGCTTAAACCTTGAAAGTGGCAATATAATTGGCGCGACAGTTCCAGGGATACCTGCCATTGTCTCAGGAAGAAAAAATAATTTTGGCTGGGGGATTACCTCCTCATATCTTGATGATGCTGATTTGCATTTAGAAAAAGTAAACCCTGCAAACATAAATGAAGTCCTCACGCCAGATGGGTATAAACCCGTTGCAAGGCGCCAAACCATCATCCATATCAAAGATGCACCCTCAACCACTCTCAATATTGAAACAATTGATCAGCGCCCTATACTTCCAGAAAATGCCTTCAACATCAGAGAAGTAACGCCTCTTGATCACAAAATATCTCTATCGTGGAGCGCTTTGAGCCCTGAAGACACATCTATTTCCGCGCTTATAGAGATCAATCACGCCAACTCTATTTCGGGTGGCCTAGAAGCTCGCAAGCGCCACATCGCCCCCGCGATGAATTTATTGCTCTCAGAACCCCAACAAAGCGTGATGACAATCGCTGGTGCAATCCCAAAGCGTCACATTGATCATGAGACACAAGGCCGCATGCCAAGCCCCGCATGGAATGCACAAAACCTTTGGCAGGGTTATTTCGATACATCCAACAATCCTATCTTCGAAAACGCCCCTGATGGCGCATTGGGTAACACAAACAATAAAACAGCAGATCAGCCCTTCCCTGAGCATTTAAGCTATCATTGGGGAGATACACAGCGCATAACGCGGTGGACGCATCTGATGAATGCGCGTCAATATCATACGCGCGATAGTTTTATTGAGATGCAAAACGATATTATTTCACCTTCCGCACGAAGCCTATTGCCCCTCATTGCAGGTGATCTGTGGTTCACAAGCCCCTCAAGCCCTGAAGGAAGTTTTGAACACACGCGAGAGACGGCCCTCAAGCTCTTAGCGGACTGGAATGGCGCGATGAATGAGCATTTCCCTGAGCCTCTCATCTATGCGACTTGGCTTAAATCTTTACAAAAGAGATTAATTCAAGATGAGCTTGGAAAATTCGCCTCAACCTTCAAAAATGTTGAGCCGCTTTTTATTGAGCGTGTTTTCCGCGATATTGAAGGCGCTTCTGTATGGTGTGACATCATTCAATCGAAGCAATCCGAGAGCTGCCAAGATATTGCAAAGCTTGCCCTAGATGATGCGATCGTTGAGCTTCAAAACACATATGGCGCAAATATTGAAACCCTACGTTGGGGAAATGCACATACAGCACAACATCGCCATCCCACTCTTGGAGAGGTTCCCTTCTTAAAATGGTTTGTCAACATTGAGCAATCGACATCAGGTGGCGATAATACGCTCATGCGCGGCAAATCGTCCGGCGCGCCCTCTGCGCCTTTTGAAAACGTCCACGCATCCGCCTATAGAGGCATATATGACTTTGGAGACCCTGAAAGCTCTTTATTCATCATCCCCGCAGGCCAATCAGGCCACCCTCTAAGCCGTCATTATGATGATCTAGGTGAGTTGTGGCGCAGAGGGGAATATGTCCCCATGAGCTTCGATATTGACCTCGCCCGCGCAGCCGGTTCAGGGACAACACAGCTCTCCCCTAAATAGTCGAACCACGTTGCAAATTTATGATTGACCCAATTTAGAATCTCTCTAAATAGAGGGCAACATTAACTTATGACAATGATAGAAAATTAGGAGATATCTCGATGAATACGGGCTACAAACTTCCAGAAGTAACTTTCCATACACGCGTACGCGATGAAAGCATTGGCGGTGATAACCCTTTCAAATGGGAAGATAAAACAACTGCAGATTATTTTGCGGGCAAACGCGTTGTCCTCTTTTCTCTCCCAGGTGCTTTCACACCGACATGTTCAACATACCAGCTCCCAGGCTTTGAAAATGGCTTTGCCGATTTCCAAGCAGAAGGCATTGATTCAATCTATTGCATGTCCGTAAATGATAGCTTCGTGATGAACAAATGGGCACAAGCGCAAAATCTTGAAAATGTATCTGTTATCCCTGATGGCTCCGGTGAATTCACACGCCGCGTGGGCATGCTTGTGCGTAAAGACAACCTAGGCTTTGGTCTGCGCTCATGGCGCTATGCAGCTATTATCAATGATGGCGTTGTTGAAGCATGGTTCGAAGAGCCAGGCCTAGAAGACAACCACGGCTCAGATCCTTATGGTGTATCTTCGCCAGAAACAGTGATGAACTGGCTCAAAGAGAATAACGCTTCTAAAGCAGCTTAAGTTTCACCTTTTTAGGACCAAATCAATAAACGGCGCAGTTCACACTGCGCCGTTTTTATTT
>CALLMA010000081.1 GCA_938008015.1 uncultured Celeribacter sp. | reverse complement strand
TTGATTTTGAAACACAAAAAAGAACGCCAAAAGACTCCTTTTATATGCTCCAAAATATGTTAGAGCGCTAATAAATATTGACCTTGAGACTTAAAGAAAAACAAATGACACAAGAAAATCAAAATTACTCTCTCGTGGCTGACGTTGGTGGCACAAATACGCGTGTCGCTCTTGCGCAAGGCCTTCATGTCGATCGCGACACGATCAAACGCTACCCAAACGAAAGCTATGAAAGCTTAGAGACTATTCTCGCCCTATATATGACTGAGATGGACCTCAAAACGGTTGAAGCTGCATGCATCGCCATTGCCGGCCCTGTTTCAAACGGTCATGCAAAGATGACAAACTTGAATTGGAGCATTGATGAGGCGGTTATTAGCAAAACTTGCGGAACGCAAAGAGCGGCGCTTATAAACGACTTACAAGCCCATGGATATGCGCTCGGCCATTCAGCAGATGAGGACTACCGCACCGTTCATAAAAGTCAGAATGATCCACAGGGTGCAAAACTCGTTATCAATATTGGTACTGGGTTTAATATCGCGCCCGTTTATGAAACCGCGGCAGGGAGATATGTCGCCATATCTGAGGCAGGGCATTCGCGCATGTTTGATCTCACAGCCGTTAAGCCAGAACTGGCCGCTTACATCGATGAGCAAAAAGGCTTCGCGTCTATTGAAGAGGTCCTCTCTGGCAGAGGCCTTGCGACACTCTATAAATTTTTAACCCGCTTTGAAAATCTGCCTGAATTAAAACCTGCTGAAATTTTCGAAAACGCTCTCAAAGAGCCCGAGAGCAAAGAGAATGAAGCCTTTTCTCTTTTTTGCACGATTATGGCCAAAGCTGCTGGAAATTATGCTTTAATGTTTTTACCCGCAGGCGGCATATACCTTGTAGGTGGCGTTGCGCAAAAGATTAACTCTCATCTGCATTTGTTTGATTTTAGTAAACATTTTAGTGACAAAGGCCGCAGCAGCCATATGATAAAAGATATTTCCGTTTACGCGGTAAATGATGATTATGCGGCCCTTACAGGCAGTGCCGCATATATTAACGGTTAACATAAAAGGCTCCTTTCAAAACGAAAGGAGCCCTTTACGATCAAAAAATCAAAATAGAGCGTTATTTTTCTTTAACAGCTTTCCAGATCAATGCACCAAGCACAGCGCCAATAAGAGGCGCAACCCAGAACAACCATAGTTGCGACAAAGCCGCTGTATCTGCAAAAAAGGCAACGCCTGTTGAGCGCGCTGGATTAACGGATGTATTTGTCACAGGAATTGAGATCAGGTGAATAAGAGTAAGGGCCAAACCGATTGAAATTGGTGCAAACCCTGCCGGCACTTTGCTCGATGTTGATCCCAATATAACAAGCAAGAAAACAGCTGTTAAAATAATTTCAATCAACAAAGCTGAGAACATGGAATAACCATTTGGTGACAAAGCACCATATCCATTGGATGCGAAACCACCTGCCCCATTAAAATCACCAGCGCCAGCATATATCGCATATAATGCGAAACCTGCGAGGATTGCGCCGATAACCTGAGCCGCCCAATAGCCCGGAAGCTCGGATAAATTATGTTTGCCCGCAGCAACCAAGCCAAGTGTCACAGCTGGATTGAAATGCCCGCCTGAAATTGGACCCAAAGCATACGCCATTGTCAAAACCGTCAAACCGAACGCGAGTGAAACACCCAACCAACCAATACCAACACCAGGCACACCCGCAGCAAAAATTGCGCTACCGCACCCACCAAAAACAAGCCAAAATGTCCCGATGCCTTCAGAAAGTAATTTTTTAACCATAATACTACCTTTCGTAACTACTTTCATACCTTGTATAAAAAATCGTCAGGAAGTCTTGGTTACTAAAATCTAAATTTCCCCGCATTCAAACAAAAAAAAGCCGCCTCAAGGGCGGCTTTTGATATCTCATTTTAGAAGATATCACTCTTCGTCAAGTGCTTTTACAGCTTCTTCAAGATCTGCTTTTGACACTTCTTTTTCATTCACGTCAGCTTGCTCTGCAACCCAATCTACCACTTTATCTTCGAAAAGTGGTGCTTGGATTTGCTGGCGCATCTGAGGATTTTGCTGAACGAATTCAAAGAACTGACGCTCTTGACCAGGGTACTGGCGTGCTTGGTTCATGATCGCTTGTGTGAATTCAGCATCCGTTACAGAAATTTCTTGCTTCTGGCCAAGATCGGCGAGCAAAAGACCGAGGCGTACACGGCGCTCTGCAAGTTTATTATGCTCTTCAGTCGCTTCGATTTCAGGGTGATCATGCCCTTCAACATCTTGGTTTTCTTCATGGAAAAGCTGATGTGCGATTTGTTTTGCTTCTGCTTCAACAAGGCTTGGCGGAAGATCGAAAGAGACGATATCGTCCAATTGATCAAGAAGGCCACGCTTAAGAACGGCACGCGCTGCACCAACATACTCAGCTTCCAAACGCTCAGTGACGTTTGCTTTAAGAGCTGTGAGATCTTCAGCACCGAATTTTTTAGCAAGTTCATCGTTAAGCTCAGCAGCAACTGCGCCTTTAACAGCTTTAACTTTACATTCGAAAACAGCAGGCTTGCCCGCGAGGTTTTCTGCGCCATATTCTTCAGGGAATGTGACTTCAACATTCTTCTCATCACCAGCACTTAGACCAATAAGTTGATCTTCAAAACCTGGGATGAAAGAGTTTGAACCCAATACCAATGGATAGTCTTCAGCAGCGCCACCATCAAAAGCTTCGCCATCAACTTTACCTAAGAAGTCGATTACGATTTGATCGCCGTTTTCAGACTGACCTTCTTTTTCTGCGAAGTCTTGTGCAGATTTTGTTAGGTTTTCAAGAGCTTCGTTCAGCTCTTCTTCGCTTGCTTTTACAACAAGGCGCTCAAGCTTAACACCAGAAAGATCAACATCAGGGATCGCTGGAAGAGCTTCATAGCTCATTGAAACGACAACATCGTCGCCTTCTTTCCAGTTTTCGCCATCTTCCATTTTAACGTCAGGCTGCATTGCTGGCTTATCACCTGTTTCTTCGAAGTGCTTGCCCATCGCGCTATCAACAGTTTCCTGCATAGCTTCACCCAAAACTTTAGGGCCGAATTGCTTTTTAAGAAGCGCCATAGGGACTTTACCCTTGCGGAAACCCTTCATTTCGATTTCTGGCTGAGCTTCTTTAAGCTTTGTATTCACTGTTTCTTCCAACTGTGTCGCTGGAATAGTGATTTGGTAAGCGCGTTTCAAACCTTCATTTAGGGTTTCAGTGACTTGCATTTTAGCGTCCTTCTTGCTCTAAAGCGAGCGCGCATAAAGTTGCGCGCCATTCTCTTAAAATAAAATCTGTGTTCTTCTATGTTGTCCTTAAGCTTCACGCAAGGAGATATTGTATCTCTCCTCGAATTAGAGGAGATTTATTGCTTATCTCCCCAGTAAATCAGGAACAAAGGTTACAATTTGCGGGAATGTCCAAATAAGGATCAAGGCCAGAACTTGAATCATAACAAAAGGCAAGACACCTCGGTATATCTGCCCTGTTGTCACCGATCGCGGCGCCACACCACGCAGATAGAATAATGCAAAGCCGAATGGCGGCGTCAAGAAAGAGGTTTGCAAATTGATTGCGATCATAATGGTCACCCATTTGGGATCCATTGTTCCGCCATAGATAACGGGGCCAACGATTGGCACCACGATATAGATAATCTCCAAGAAATCGAGAACAAAACCCAGCAAAAACAAAATCAGCATCACAAGCAAGAAGACTGTAAATTCATTATCAAAGGAGCGTAAAAATTGCTGAATATAATGCTCGCCACCAAATGAAATTACCACAAGATTTAAAACTTGCGACCCAATTAAGATCGTAAAGACCATTGAGGTAACCTTGGCCGTTTCACGAACGACAAATTTCAACGTGCCTTCTACGAATAAGACGTAGCAACCATACAGCAGCCCAAACATTGCAAAATAATATGCACCGCTTGCAATAATATAGGCAACCCAATCTTCAAAAGGAATGTGATCACGGGTTATTCGAAGATCGAAGTTCACGCCGACGGCAATCATAATGACAATAGCAAAGGCTGCTGAAATAATAAGCTTTCCTGATTTTTGATGATCGAGAAGTTTCCTATGAGCCGCCAACAAGATTGCGCCCCCCGCCCCTAAAGCCGCCGCCGGCGTTGGGTTTGTGATCCCGCCTAAAATAGATCCCAAAACGGCTACAATTAATATAAGTGGCGGAAAGACCACTCGAAAGAGCTCATTTTCAGCCAGTCGCATGGCTGCAAATTTCATACCATAAGCAATGAGAGCAAAAGGTAAGAGATAAATAATAAGCGCCGTTCCTGGGCTTGTTAGAGGGGCAACAAACCGTGCATCAAGGATCAAAATCAAAGCAACCCCCAAGCCCCCGATCAGGAGCGGTTGGGCGGAGTGATTGAGTGATACGCCACGCGCAAGCACGAGAAGGAGTACGCAAAACGTCATTACAGTAAACAGGCTGCCGCTGAGCAAAGGCGCATCCGCAATCGCTCTCAGTGTGAGTTGCTCCACTTCTTCTTCTGTTTGAGGTTCGTTTGATTCTAGCGGATCACTACTATTAATGAGAGCCTGTGTCGCAACCGCCTCATCCCATGTATCTTGACCATGCAATTCGATCATCGAGGCTTGGCATTGTGCGGATACATTTGTTTGAAGTGCGGCCTTTTGCGTCACATTTAAATATTGATCGATCGAAATTTTTTGCGATCCAGATAATCCAAATTGAGCTGCAGATATCGAGAGCCCAATCACAAGCACAGGAAGCGCCAAAAACCATAAGAGCTTTTCGCGCTGAGACATTGGATTGCCTTGCGTCGAACCAAAATGCACGGGAGGTGCTTTATGAGGGTAGAGCAACGCATAGCCAAAAGCATATGCAGCATATAGAAAAGCTAAGAAGATGCCGGGGACAACAGCCGCTTGGAAAAGCGTCCCCACCGAGACGACTGCCGGCTCCCCCAAATAACTTAATGCAGATGAACATCCCGCTTCTTGTGCGCGTGCTTCTTGAGCATTCGAATATAAATCCCCTGCCAAAGTCCCCAAGAGAACAATCACAATGGAAGGCGGAATAATTTGACCCAAAGTTCCGGAGGCAGAGATAACGCCAGTGGCCAATTCGGGAGAGTATTTATTGCGCAGCATTGTGGGCAAAGACAGCAGTCCCATCGTGACAACCGTTGCGCCAACAATCCCAGTAGACGCCGCCAAAAACGCCCCAACGATGATGACAGATACAGCCAAACCACCTGGGAGCGGACCAAAGACACGCGCCATAGAGACAAGCAGGTCTTCTGCAATTTTTGAGCGCTCTAATAACAGCCCCATCATCACAAACATTAAAACAGCTAATAAGGTTTCAATCGATGCGCCCGCAAAAACACGCTCATTCATTCTGTTGACGATGAACGACAAATTTCGTTTCATCGCTTGCTCCCACCCGCCTTCAAAAAGCGGGGAGGCAATGGTCGGCAAGTCTGGATATCGGAAAGTCGAGATGCTCGACGATGAAATGCCGCCTTTAATGAGTTCTTTATACGCCTCACTGCTCGTATCGACACTATAATGAAGCAAAATACCAGCACTATCGAGCGAGGCAATGATTGCAAATGCGATCAAGGCCGAGCCACCAATAGAAAAGGCGACGGGAAACCCTGATAAAATCCCTAAAAACAGGCATGTAAAGACAATTATTAGCCCAACTTCAACACCGTCTAATCCAAATAACATCTCAACCGATCCCTTTAATGCTGTGCTTGGATTTCAGTATTTTGATCTGAATTCCCATCTGCGTCATGATATTTTGCATCGCTTTCTTCACCTTCGATCAGCTCTAAGAGTGAGCGGTAAAAAATGGCGAGCGCTTGGATAAAAACCAATGCAACAAAGGCACAAATCAATACTTTAAATAAAAAATATGCATTAAATCCGCTTGGCGAAAATGAAATCGTTTCGACATTCCATTTCACGATGCGCGCTTTGCGTAACATCAGCTCAAGTTTATCTGATGCAGATACTTTTGGCGTAATGAGATGGCGCCACATAAAGAACCAAGCATACATCCAAGTGACGATAGCAATCGGCAACATAAAAAAGAATGCACCCATCATATCAATAATTTTCTTACTCCGGCGCGACACGCCCGCATAAAACAGATCCACCCTTACGTGAGATCCCTGAATAAAAGCATAGGAAACGCATAGCGCTACGACTAAAGCATTGAAAAACTTCAACTCCTCTGCCCACCAAGAAATTTCTGCCGAAAAACTAGTGCCAAAACCAACGGATATTTCGGATTGCGTAAAAATTCTTTGAACGAAAATAATCATGATCTGCTGGAGGACCATCAAAAGCCCAGCCCAAGCAGCAATGCGGCCGACGACATTCCCAATCGCTTCAAAACAGCGTACAACTTGCCATAAAATTATTCGACGAGAGACTCCAACGGCCGTTAAGACGATCAAAACCGCAAAGATAACAAAGAAAAACTCTTGCGAGCCGCCGTAATAGATAAATCGAATTAAACTTTGCTTATCAGACCAATCAAGCCATAAACTCGGGTGGGTTATCGCATAAACAAGATTATAAAATCCTGATGCAACCTGAATGATCAGCCATAAAATGCCATCTAACATTAGCCCCCCCAAAAAAACTCAAAATATAAAGAAAAATGCGCCCCCTTTAGCAAAAAGAGGCGCAATAAAAATTAGCTTCCAAGAACACGATCGCGCTGACGCGTATATTCGCCATCAGAGCTTGCGATCCAAGAAGATGATTCTTTCAATGATTTTTCAAAACTCGCGCGAATGCGTGCATAGAGTTCATCATCCATATGTTCATCAAGTGCCTTTTTAGAAGCAACACCATATGCATCCCAAACATCATCAGGGAAAGACATGATTTTTGTCCCGCCTGCGCGCAAGCGCTCTAAAGCTGAGGCGTTTGAAGCCAATGTTTGTGATAGATTCCAATGGTGAGTTGCCATCGCAGCATTTTCAATGATCGCCTGATGAGCTGGCTCAAGACTATCCCATACATCACGATTAACAGCTGCAGACAATGCTGAACCTGGCTCATGAAAACCTGCTGTATAGTAGAATTCACAGACTTCTTGCAAACCAAGTCTCTCATCAGCAAACGGGCCAATCCACTCAGCACCATCAATTGCGCCTGAAGAAAGAGCCTGATAAATTTCGCCACCTGGTACGTTTTGAACAGACGCACCTGTCAGCCCTAGAGCTTTACCACCAAGGCCTGGCATGCGGAATTTGAGGCCCTGTAAATCTTCAGCAGATTTAATTTCTTTGCGGAACCATCCCCCAGGCTGAGCACCTGTATTGCCTGCAAGGAATGACTTAAGGCCAAAAATTTGTCCTAACTCATCATGCAGTTCTTTGCCGCCGGCATGTTGATACCAATTGATAAGCTCTTGAGCCGTTGCGCCGAATGGCACGGCTGTAAAAAAGTAATAGCCCGGATGCTGACCACCGAAGTAATACTCTGCAGAGTGATACATATCCGCCTGACCAGCTGTCACCGCATCAAAAACTTCAAACGCGCCAACGAGGCTGCCTGCTGGCTTTTTGTCGATTGTAAGCTGCCCATCAGACATTGTCGTGACAGCATTTGCTAAATAGCTTGCGGCATCATCGAAAATTGCAAACCCATCTGGAACAGATGTCACCATTGTGAGCGTACGCTTTCCTTGCGCATAAGCTGGTGCTGCAAGTGATGTTGCGGCTGCGCCTGCACCGCCGAGTGCTGAAGTTTTCAGAAATGATCTACGATCCATTATTATTCCTCCCTAAGAACATGAATAGCCTCCAAGAAAACAATGAATAGAGCGCCCCTTACGACAATTCAATTCATCGAGAAACCGATTTTCAACTCAGAAGCTACAAACAATTTTACGTTAACCAGACTATTATAGGAGATAAATAGCAAATAATGTTTTTTTGCTCAAAACCGATAAAAATGTTGTTTTTACGGTATGAATTTATGAGCTTTTAATAATTAAATCAGATATTTGAACGAGTTCCAATAATGTCTTTACATTCATTTTTTGCATCACTCTGCCACGGTGAATATCGACCGTTCTTGGGCTAATATCGAGCGCTTGCGCAATTTCCTTGCTTGTCACGCGTGCAGGATTGGCAAGGATATAATCTAAAAGCTCTTTCTCGCGCCCCGTCAAAGACCCAATTTTACCTCGGATATCCGCGCGTTTTTCTTTTTCTCTATGAAGGGAATGGGAAATATTGAATGCGATTTCAATTTTATCTAGCAGATTATTCAAGCGAAAGGGCTTCTCCAAGAAGTCAATCGCCCCTGCCCTCATCGCTTTGACGGATTCAGCGACACCACCGTGCCCTGTAATAAAAATGATTGGCAATGCGATATCTTCGGCTAACAATTTTGCTTGAAGTTGCAGCCCATCCATTTTCGGCAACCCGTAATCAAGAATAAGGCAACCACAAGCTTCTCGGTCTAATTCTTCCAAAAAGCTTTCGGCGCTTTCATATTCAATGACAGTTTTGCCACGTTTTTTGAGGGTCCGAGACAAAGCAGTCCGAACATCATCATCATCATCGATAAGAAAAATTTGTGGCTCAGTCGAATTCATGTCATCATCTTTGCAAAACTTAAAGAACCTTAAAGTTCTTTAGCGGCAATGAAAAGCAAAAACGTGATCCACCGCCTTGAGCGGGCTCATACCAAATCTCTCCTTCATGCGCATCAATGATGCTGCGCGAAATAGAAAGCCCCAGCCCCATGCCGTCTGATTTAAAGGTCGAAAACTTTTGAAATAGCGTTTCTGGCGACGCCACACCGACGCCATGATCCTCAACAACAACTTTCGCTTGATTATCTTGCACGCAAACAAAGAGGCAGATATCTTCATTTGTATTCTTTTTTTCCAAAATAGCGTCAATAGCATTGCGCAACAAATTCACAATGACCTGCGCAATTTGCGTCCGATTACCAAAGACATAGACTTCGTCATTTGTATGAATCTTAATATTGCATTTATGCGACCTTGCTTCCACATCCATTAAATCAACGGTTTGATGGCATAGATCAACCAAATCAAATTCTCGCATATTGCCCTTATCTTTGCGAACAACATTGCGCAAAGCATGGATGATAGAACCCGCTCTTAAAGCTTGCCTTTCAATATCGGAGCAAATTTCTAAAGCTTCCTCATTTTCAGGCGAACTCTCTTTCAAGCTAAATTGCACAGCATCAACATTATGCGCAATGGCGCTGAGCGGTTGATTTAGCTCATGCGCCAGTGCGGACGCCATCTCGCCCATCGTATTAACACGAGACAGATGCGAAAGATCACGGCGCAACTGCGCTGTAACTTGCGCCGCTTCTTTTTGTTCGCTCACATCATCAAATATAGCCAAGACGTGATCAGGTTTTCCAGCTTCATCCAAGATCAAAATGGCATTCACCCGCAGCCATGCATGGCTGTTGTTTTGCAACGTGACTTGGATATCACTGATAAACTCAGATTCTTCTTCAAGGGAACGCCTAAAATCATTCAGAGGACGGCTCGAATTCGCCGTCACTAAATCGAATAAGGATAAAGACTTTAGGGTCTCAGAGTTTAGCTGTAAAAGATCCAAAAGTTGCTGGTTCCCCCTCAAAAACTTACCCGTATTTGAATCGATTTGCGCCATGCCGCGCGATGTTAATTCAAATGTTCGCCCATAAGCGGCTTCAAATTTTTGCCTTCCACGAATTTCTTTCATGAAGGTCTTCCCCGTCCCTTCGAGTTCTGCATAAGGGCTTTGCAAGTCTTCTAGGTGAGAAAAATCGCCTTCAGATATCTTTTGCGTTCCGCTTGCAAATCTTTGCAAAGGCTTATTAATCCAATCCGCCAGCCGCAATCCTAAAAGCGCAGTCACCGCGGCCACAAAAACAGCCATCCAAATCCACCGCGTCCTTTCAGCTTTGATTTCACCAATAAATGAATCTTCAGAGGCATAAACCCCAATATACCATTTTGGCCCAGGATCTAATACAGGAAGTGTGAGTGAGACATAGCGCTTAGATGTAAAAGGAAGCTCTGTTAAGGATTGCTGCTTACTTGTGAGAGGGTTTGCATCAAAATCGCCAAATGCAGCTTGCGCAACGGGATCATTTAATTGATCCACCGAAATGAGAGAAGGATTGCTTCGAAGGGAGTCGTTATCGACAAGCTGATCGAGAAGTTGCAATTGTGGATGCGCGAGCACCTCACCATTATTATCTAAAATAAGTGTTGAGCCCGTTGAAGGTGGAAAAAGATCAGATAAAAAATTTGAAATTTCATCAATGGATATATCCACACCAAAGACACCAATAACATCGCCGTTTGCTGCAATGAGAGGAACGGCGTATGTTATGCCGCGTTCTTGATTGGAAAAAAAGATATAGGGATCAGACCATATTGCCGCTCTTGTTTCACTCGCCGCTTGAAACCAAGGGCGCGTTCGGGCTTCATATGTATCTGTTTCTTGATATTCATTCGATACGACAGCGAACCGATCATTGCGAAAAACATAGCGCGCAGGATGACTACGACTGCCCTTTTCAAAGGGATCAATGATTTTCGTACGAAATAAATCATCTTCAGTTCGCATGACATAAACAAATCGCCCATTATTATGCGCAAAATACAAACCCGAAATTTGAGGAGATGTAAGGATTTGCTGAAAGAGATGTTTTTCGAGCTCTTCGTCATCGAATACATTTATAAGTTGAGTTTCTGAGAATTTTTTCGTGAGCTGCAAGGCCATTTGCGCTGGTGCGAGAAAGCTTTCAACTTGCCCAAGGATATTTTCGCCCGTCCGATCGAGCAATGTACTTGATTGGCGCAAAAGCGCACGCTCAGAGCTAAAAAACGTAAAAGATATGATTGTAGATACGGCAAGAAACTGCAAACCTATCAATGAGATAGCGAGAATAAACTTCAGTGAATAACGTTTTTTATTATGCATGGCCTCACCTTTGCTTTCCTCCTCATATAACAGGTTTAAGCTCTGCGCAAATATAGGGCGTACGTAATGATGCGTATGGACTTTTCTATCTAAAAATCGCTTTCAATGTGCAACTCGCTTTAAAGGCCTTTTGTTCAGCATCATGAATAAGGTGTGTAAAAGGTTTGAGTGAGGGGGAAAATATTAACTACAACAGGAAGATAAAATGCTTAGCAAATTTACAATCGGTGCTTCTTCAATCGCGCTTGCATGTGGCCTAGCAACTTCAGTCGCTGCTGAAGAGTTCATCACAATCGGTACAGGTGGTGTTACTGGTGTTTACTACCCAACAGGTGGCGCTATTTGCCGTCTTGTAAACAAATCACGCAAAGAGCACGGCGTTCGCTGCTCAGTAGAATCTACTGGTGGTTCTGTTTACAACATCAACACAATCCGTGAAGGTGAGCTTGAATTCGGTGTTGCACAATCAGATTGGCAGTACCACGCATATAACGGCACATCAAAGTTTGAAGATGCAGGTGCATTCGAAGACCTTCGCGCAGTATTCTCTGTACACCCAGAGCCATTCACAGTTGTTGCACGTGCAGACGCAGGCATCACAAACTTTGACGACCTTAAAGGTAAGCGCGTAAACATCGGTAACCCAGGTTCTGGTACACGCGGCACTATGGAAGTTCTTCTCGGTGCAAAAGGTCTTACAACTGATGATTTCGCACTCGCGACTGAGCTTAAAGCTTCTGAGCAATCAGCTGCTCTTTGCGACAATCAAATCGATGCGATGGCATACACAGTTGGCCACCCATCAGGTTCAATCCAAGAAGCAACAACAGCATGTGATTCAGTTCTCGTAACTGTTGATGGTCCTGCAGTTGATTCATTGATCGAAGACAACTCATTCTACCGTACTGCAAACATCCCAGGTGGCATGTACCGCGGTTCAGATGCTGACACAGCAACATTCGGCGTAGGTGCGACATTCGTATCTTCTGCAGCTGTTTCTGAAGATGCTGTTTATGCAGTTGTTAAAGCTGTTATGGAAAACTTCGAAGATTTCAAAAAGCTACACCCAGCTTTCGCAAATCTTACAAAAGAAGAAATGGCAACAGCTGGTCTTTCAGCGCCACTTCATGACGGTGCAGCGAAATACTACAAAGAAGCTGGTATCATCAAGTAAGCTTATAATTTGCTTTCTTATCGGGCTGGGGAATTCTCCAGCCCAAACTCTTTTTTGCGTACTTTGAGTACTTATTAAGAGTATAGCTATTCTTTTTCATTATATGCCAAGAATAGATTCTATCAAAATTCAATACGGGGAGATTACTCATGTCAAACGCGAACGATCGCGCGCTGAGTGAGGAAGAGCTACAAGAACTCGTAGCAGCATCGGATGCCGGTGCACGTAATCCGGTTGGACCCATTGGCACAATGCTCGCAATTATTGCTGTTGTATGGTCCGTGTTTCAAGTTGTCTTAGCTTCACCACTCGCAAACTACGTCTTACCAGGCGACATTATAAATAACTCACGCCAAATTCACTTGGCTTTTGCTATTTTCCTAGCCTTCATGGCTTACCCAGCCCTCAAAACCAGCCCAAGACATTATATTCCAATTCAAGATTGGATTCTGTCATTTATTGGTGTCTTTACAGCGCTTTATGGATATTTCTTCTACCAAAAAGTTGTAGATTCAGGCGGATTGGCTGATGATGTTGACAAATGGTTCGCACTTGTTGGTCTCATTGTCCTATTCGAAGCTGCTCGTCGCGCACTCGGCCCTGCAATGGCTATTATTGCGACAATCTTTTTAGCGTATGTATTCTTCGGCTCCTCAGAGTGGGTCCCTGATGTCATTCGTTGGAAAGGCGCATCTTTGAAAAAAGCCATGAGCCATATGTGGATCACATCTGAAGGTGTGTTTGGTATCGCCCTCGGTGTTTCAACAAAGTTTGTTTTCCTCTTCGTGCTTTTCGGCGCTTTGCTTGATAAAGCGGGTGCAGGAAATTACTTCATCAAAATGGCCTTTGGTGCTCTTGGGCATCTTCGTGGTGGCCCTGCTAAAGCGGCTGTTGTTGGTTCTGCTGCAACGGGTCTTATCTCAGGTTCATCCATTGCAAATGTTGTGACAACAGGGACATTCACCATTCCTCTCATGAAGCGTGTTGGCTTTAGTTCAGAAAAAGGCGGCGCTGTTGAAGTGGCTTCCTCAGTGAACGGTCAAATCATGCCCCCAGTGATGGGTGCTGCGGCGTTCTTGATGGTTGAATATGTTGGGATTTCATATGTTGAAGTGATCACACATGCCTTCTTGCCTGCTGCGATTTCTTACATCGCGCTTGTTTACATTGTTCACCTTGAAGCCGTTAAAAACAACATGCCAACTCTTGGCAATCGCGTTGTTTCAATGGGTAAAACGATTGGTGGCATGGCGGCGTTCTTTGTCGGCTTTGCAGCACTTTGTTATGGTGTTCAATTCCCAGTCAAAGCGATTATATCACTTGTCCCTAATGGATCTGGCATTGTACTTTCATTGCTTCTTGTGCTTGCATATGTTGCTCTTCTAAAACTCGCATCTTCTGTTCCTGATTTGGAGCCAGATGATCCGAATGCAGAGCATGTTGAACTTCCTGTTGTTGGCGAAATCTATAAAGCTGGTCTATACTATCTTCTTCCAAT
>CALLMA010000080.1 GCA_938008015.1 uncultured Celeribacter sp. | reverse complement strand
GGCACAATATTGGCATGATGCTCAAGCACAGATACCAAAATCTCATCACCCGCTTTAAGCATATTTGCGGCCCAAGCATAGGAAACGAGGTTAATCCCTTCGGTCGTCCCTGATGTGAGAATAATTTCATCTTCATGCTCGGCGTTCAAAAACCTTTGAACAATTTGACGGGTATTTTCATATTGTTCCGTCATCAAATTGGAGAGGTAATGCAATCCACGGTGAACGTTTGAATATTCATCACTATAAGCGCGTGTAATCGCATCAATCACGACTTGCGGCTTTTGCGCAGAGGCTCCGTTATCAAGATAGCTTAAAGGCTGACCGTTGATTTTACGGCTTAAAATAGGAAAATCGCCGCGGATTTTTTCAATGTCATACATCGCACATACCCTTAATCAAACTATCTTTTGCTGACTTCAATAAGTCCCGCAATCCAGAAATATAAAAGCACCGCCAATGACAGAGCCCCAATGAAAGATACTGCCACAGGATTGCTTAAGAAACCAACACTAAGCCCCCAAAAGAGCCACATGGGAGCTGCTGCTAGCAATCCCCAAAACAAGGCCATTCTTGTTTCATATCCCGTTGTCTTAAATCGTAATATTCTTTGAATTATATTTACAATGAGCGCCAATATATAAAAAAACAGCGGCATCATGAATAACCAACTCAAAAGCGCAGCACCTAAGAGCATTTGTAATTCCTGCCCCGTCTCAAACGCGATGCGCGATAATCGCGGCCAACCGGCCACGAAAATGAGCCCACATGCGAGCATCAAGGTCACGAGGGCTGCTCCCTCGTTCTCTTGTGGGCCAAGACGATGGCGCAAGACACCTCTCGGTGCTCGGTAGCTACGAATGATATCTTGCGCGACACCCATTGTTAAGCACCCTTACGTTTAGAGAGCCACATTTCAAGGCGCTCTAAAATGCAATTCGAAATCTGTTCATCTTCAATTTCTTCAATCGCTTCCGCGAGGAAAGAAAGTGTGAGCAAATCCGTTGCATCTTCTTTGGAAACACCACGAGAGCGCAAATAAAACAGCGCTTGCTCGTCAATTGCTCCAACAGTCGACCCATGCGAACAGGCCACATCATCGGCATAGATCTCAAGCTCAGGCTTTGCGAGGAATTGGCTGTCATCATCCAAGAGCAAGCCTTGAGAAATCTGATAGCCATCCGTTTTCTGCGCACCGTCTTTAACAAGGATTTTACCTTGGAAAATGCCTTTAGCGCCATTTCTGAGCACTTTTTTATAGACCTGACGGCTCTCACAATTCACCGCATCATGGGTGATAAAAACGGTGTCATCGTGATGAAAATCACCGTCTCCCAAGCAAGCGCCTGCAATATGAGCAACTGCATCATCGCCATTGACATCAAGGAAAGATTCATTGCGTGTGAGTTGCCCGTTGGCTGTCAAAGTAAAGCTTTTGAAGGTGCTTTCTTTAGCAATAGAAGCGAAAATATGCGATAATGCAGTGCGCTCGTGATCGCGGCCTTGTGTCCGGATATGATTAAAGGCAGCGCCTTCGGCAATATCAACTTCAATCGCAAGATTAGAACGCGCGCCTGATGCACCTGTTTCAAGGAGGGTAAAGGATGCACCCTCCTCAATTTTGATGATATGACGCAAGACAACATCTGATGTCGCATCGTTATGAATATATGTAATATTCACAGGCTTTTCGACTTTATCAACAACCTTGATCACGAGGCCATCTGTGGCGAATGCTGTATTATAGACGCCCAAAGGACGTTCAACAGCATCTTGTGCGCGCTTTTCTAAAACGCTGAAGTTTTCCTTCACCCAATGAATATCTGCTGAAAGCGCATCTTGAAGACGCCCAATTTCAAGGCCAGTTGCACCTCGATCATCAGATTGAGCTTGGTCAAAAACACCGTCAACAAATGTGATATTGATCGCGTCGATGCTGGCAAAAACAGCCTCTTCATCATCAACAAACGGCTCACAAGACTTCGGCTGAGCCGCCGTCAAATCGCTTGGGGATGTCCAGCGCCAATACTCATCACGCCCCTGCGGCAATCCCATAGAAAGCAAGCGTTGCAGCGCATCTTGACGAATATCATTCGCCCAAGCCGCACCTTTAGGAATATCATTTCCCGCAAGGCGCTCAGATGTTGCCTCTAGCTTGCGTTGTTTTAAAACTGCGCGAGACATTAACCAGCCTCCACTTCAGCAATCAAATCACTATAGCCGTTATTTTCAACTTCAAGTGCTAACTCAGGACCACCAGATTTCACGATCTGACCATTATACATGATATGTACAAAATCAGGCTTAATGTGATCTAGTAAGCGTTGGTAGTGTGTAATCACAACAAAAGAACGGTTTTCATCACGAAGCGCATTTACACCTTCAGAAACAAGCTTCATCGCGTCAACATCGAGGCCAGAATCTGTTTCATCGAGGATACAAAGCTTTGGCTCAAGCATCGCCATTTGCAAAATCTCATTGCGCTTCTTCTCACCGCCTGAGAAGCCAACATTTACAGGGCGTTTGAGCATATCTGCATCAATCTGCAAAGATTTCGCTTTTGCGCGGACTTCTTTCAAGAAATCACCCGCAGAAAGCTCGTCTTCGCCACGCGCTTTGCGCTGTGCGTTCACAGCCGTGCGCAAGAATGTCATATTGCCGACACCTGGGATTTCAACGGGGTATTGGAACGCCAAGAAAACACCCGCCGCAGCACGCTCTTCTGGCTCCATATCTAAAATATTTTCACCCTCAAGAAGCGCTTCACCCTCTGTCACTTCATAGCCATCACGGCCTGAAAGCACATAAGATGTCGTGGATTTACCAGAGCCATTTGGCCCCATAATCGCATGGACTTCGCCTGCGCCTACTTTAAGGTTTACACCCTTAAGGATCTTCTTGCCTTCTTCTTCAAGTTCAGCGTGTAAGTTTTTAATTTCTAACATTTTTTTCTCCGCATCATCCATTCGGATTAATTCAAATATAGCCGTCAGCTATTCAATTTATTTATTGAGTAGAAATTACCCAACTGATCCCTCTAGTGAAATCGCAACAAGCGCTTGGGCTTCCATCGCAAATTCCATAGGCAAAGCTTGCAACACTTCTTTGCAGAAACCATTCACCACAAGCGCCACCGCTTCTTCTTCATCCATCCCGCGCTGGCGGCAATAGAAGAGCTGATCATCATCCACCTTCGATGTCGTTGCCTCATGCTCCACACGAGAGGAGTTATTCTTCACCTCAATGTAAGGCACGGTATGCGCCCCGCATTTATCGCCAATGAGCAAACTATCACATTGCGTATAATTGCGGCTCTCTTTGGCTTTTGGGTGCATTGAGACTTGGCCACGGTAAGTATTTTGCGCACGCCCCGCAGAAATCCCCTTTGAGACGATACGAGACTTCGTATCCTTGCCCAAATGGATCATTTTCGTGCCTGTATCGGCCTCTTGGTAGTTGTTCGTAATCGCAATCGAGTAGAATTCACCTTGGCTTTCATTGCCGCGCAAAATGCATGATGGGTATTTCCAAGTCACGGCAGAGCCAGTTTCAACCTGTGTCCACATGATTTTGGAGCGATCACCACGGCAATCCGCGCGCTTTGTCACGAAGTTGTAAATCCCGCCTTTGCCGTT
>CALLMA010000079.1 GCA_938008015.1 uncultured Celeribacter sp. | reverse complement strand
GGCAGCTGCGCAGAAATCTTCACGAGAAGTTCAGCAAGGTTGGCGCTGAAGCCCTGCCTGATACCGAGTTATTAGAGTTGGTGCTCTTTCGCTCGCTCCCAAGAGCTGATGTCAAGCAAATCGCCAAGCTCCTGATAGAGGCATTTGGAGATTACAACCGCGTGCTGTCTGCGCCTATTTCAAGATTGATTGAAGTCCCTGGGATCGACATTCCCACCGCTCAAGACATAAAAATAATCGAAGCCTCAGCGCACCGACTTGCGCGCGCGCGCATCATCCACAAACCTGTCGTTTCCAGCTGGAGCGCTTTGCTCGACTATTGCCATACAACAATGGCCCATAAAGAGACCGAGCATTTTAATGTCCTGTATTTAGACAGAAAAAATACCTTAATCGCCGATGAAGAGCAAAGCAAAGGCACGATCGATCATGTGCCTGTTTATCCCCGTGAGGTCGTAAAGCGCGCTTTAGAACTCAATGCATCCGCCATTATCTTGGTGCACAATCATCCCTCTGGAGATCCGACGCCCTCCAAAGACGATATCAACATGACAACTTCCGTCGCCCGCGCCGCAAGCGCATTAGGCATCTCTTTGCACGATCATATCATTATCGGGAAAGAACGCGAAGTCAGCATGAAATCTTCTGGATACATACAAGACTAGAAAACAAGAATGTAACTAAAGCCGTTTCGCCGTCAGCGCTGCCTGCCCTAAAAATGCAACAGATACCTCAGACACCATTCGCAGCAAATCTTGTACACATTTGACTTTTTGCACCCCTATAGCGGCACTTAAACTTCGCTCTCATCCAATTGAACAAAAAGCACCCCGAAACACATAAATGCTTCGGGGTGCTTTTGTTTTCAGAAGCTGCGTAGATTACTCAGCTTTTTTGATCTCACCGCTTTTGAGGCGATTTGTGTAGGAGATAAGCTCGTCTTTGACGATCTTCATCAAGAAGTACATGCAGAAGATGTTGACAACAGCCATCGCAAAGATTGCAGCATCAGAGAAATCGATGACTGGGCCAAGAGATGCAGAAGCACCAACGATGATGAGCAAGCAGAAGATGATTTTGAACACAAGTTCTTTTGCAGCACCCTCACCAAAGAGGTATGTCCAAGCCTTAAGGCCGTAGTAGCTCCAAGAAATCATTGTTGAGAAAGCAAAAAGCACAACCGCAACAGCAAGTACGAGTGGGAACCAGCTAATGCCAGTCGCAAAAGCAGCTGCCGTCAATGCAACGCCTGTGTTGCCATTAACTGTTTGGATCGCAGTACCCGCTTCGTTAAGAAGGTAGTTACCAGTTGTTTGATCAACAATAAGCTGTTGTGAAATGATGATCACAAGAGCTGTCATTGTACAAATCACAACAGTATCGATGAATGGCTCGAGAAGAGACACGAAACCTTCAGTGATCGGCTCTTTTGTTTTCACAGCAGAGTGTGCGATCGCAGCAGAACCAACACCCGCTTCGTTGGAGAATGCAGCGCGTTTGAAGCCTTGGATCAAAGCACCAACAACACCACCAGCAACACCTAAGCCTGTGAATGCACCAGCAAAGATCTGACCAATAGCCCAACCGATCATGTTGAAGTTCATCAAGATAACGATCAACGCAGCACAGACATACAAGACAGCCATAAACGGTACGACCTTCTCAGTCACACTCGCGATGGATTTAATACCACCCGCGATCACCGCAAAAACAACCGCCGCAAAAATAACACCTGTAATAAGGCCTGAGAAATCGCCCACAACGCCCGTAATCGCAGCATGCGCTTGGTTCGCCTGGAACATGTTCCCGCCACCAAATGATCCGAGAATACAGAAGACTGCAAACAAGATTGCCAAGGCTTTACCGCCAGGAAGGCCAAGCTGCGCGAAGCCTTTAGAGATGTAATACATTGGGCCACCAGAGACTGAACCGTCTGCATATTCATTGCGGTATTTAACACCAAGTGTACATTCCGCGAATTTAGAAGCCATGCCGAGAAGGCCTGCCAAAATCATCCAGAACGTGGCACCTGGTCCACCGATGGAAACAGCAACCGCAACGCCGGCGATATTACCTAGACCAACAGTTCCTGAAAGCGCTGTTGAAAGGGCTTGGAAATGGCTCACTTCACCTGGCTCTTTTGGATGCGTGTATTCGCCTTTCACAAGCGCGATCGCATGTGAGAAGAAGCGAAGCTGTACAAGGCCGTAATACACTGTGAACACAGTCGCAGCAACAACGAGCCAACCAACGATCCAAGGGAACGATGTGCCTGGAAAAGACGAAAAAATAAGAGAGACGAACCAACCAGTTGAAGCTGCAAAAACTTCATTGATCTTATCGTCAACAGACTGAGCGAGCATCGGACTACCAACCATGGTAGCGGCCGCGCTTGCCAGCCATAACTTTGGATTATTAAACATATAGTTCTCCCCGTAGGTTATTTTTAATTGGAGAGCTTCCGCTCCCAAGTTAGAATGTAGAAAATTCCATTCTTGGAGGCCACATTAACAGTATTTTTCGGTTTGTGAAATAATTTATACTTAACAAAAGCAAACGAGCTCAAAAAACGATAGCTACATTCGCATGCCATCATAGGAATCTTAGAAATTGCTTGTTTGAGGCCCTTATTTAAAGCCACTCACCCTACATAAAACTGATAGCGCCAACAGCAAATGATGCATTCCAGCCAAAAAGCTCCGATCTTATTCACCACATCGACTATAAACGCAGTATGAATACGATTGGCATAGTATAAAAAAAATTATAAAAGACGGATGAAAATCTAAAAACGGCCTTGAATTTTTGCAGCCTCAGTCTCAAAAATCAATGACAGTGAAGATAAATCACAGCAAGGGATCAATATATGTCAGAATTTTCAGGGACAATCCCACCACGCAGACCCCTCACACTTCGCGATGTCTCAGAGGCCGCCAATGTCTCTGAAATGACTGTGAGCCGCGTCCTTCGAAATCGAGGCGATGTGTCAGAAGGCACGCGCAATCGAGTACTGAAAGTTGCACGCGAGCTTGGATATGTTCCTAATAAAATTGCGGGCGCTCTTGCTTCGAGCCGCGTCAATCTCATTGCTGTCATCATCCCATCAATGTCAAATATGGTCTTCCCAGAAGTCATGACGGGCATTTCAGATGTTCTCGATCATACGGAACTCCAACCTGTTGTCGGCGTCACCAATTACAAACCAGAACGCGAAGAGGCCGTCTTGTATCAAATGCTATCATGGCGCCCATCTGGCGTGATTATAGCCGGGCTAGAGCACACAGAAGCCTCGAAGGCAATGCTGGCCGCTTCTGGGATCCCCATTGTGGAAATAATGGATACAGACGGAGATCCCATAGATTCCGCCGTCGGCATCTCTCATAGAAAAGCTGGCAAACGCATTGCGCAAGAAATCATCACCGCAGGCTATAAGCGCATCGGATTTTTGGGCTCAAAAATGCCCCTCGATCACCGCGCCAGAAAACGCTTTGAAGGATTTACCGAAGCGCTTGCAAAAGCTGGGCTGGAAATCGCAGATAGTGAATTTTATTCTGGCGGATCAGCCCTGCAAAAAGGGCGCGAGATGACGGAAGCCATTTTAAATCGCAACGCACACAACCCTTTAGACTTCTTATACTACTCAAACGATATGATCGGCGCTGGCGGATTACTATATTGCCAAGAAAAGGGCATTAAAGTGCCTCATGAGCTTGGCCTAGCAGGATTTAACGGGATCGAATTCCTAGACGGCTTATCGCAACGCCTTGCAACCATGGATGCTTGCCGCAATGAAATCGGCCGCAAAGCAGCTGAGCTTATCTTGGAGCGTATCGATGAGAATAAACCCTCTGAAAGCAAGACAATTACATTAGATCCCACGCTGCAAATAGGCGACACATTAAAGCGCAAGAAGCTGGGACAAACCTAGCTTCGCGCCACCCATGTACTCAGCAAATCTTTACCAACAGGCATAGAGTGCAATAAATCAAAGCGCGGCGCGCAGGAAAGTGCATCCACTTCCATTGCCCCCAAAGAGGGCCGCGCTTCTGCGCCAAGAGCCATACCTGCGGAGAATTGAACAAGGCGATCCACCAAACGTTCCTTGAGTAAAGAAGCGGCCAGCTCTCCACCCCCTTCACAAAAAATGCGTGTTAGCCCCTGCCCTGATAACGCGCGCAGCGCGGCATGGAGATCAATGCGATGCCCTTTCAGCGGAACAGACACAACTTGCGCGCCGATATCCTGCCATAGGCGCTTTTTCGATTCATCAATATTTTCAGCACAAACCACCCATAATGGGCTTTGTTTAGCACTCTGCGCCAAACGTCCTTTGGAGGGGATATCCAAATCCTTAGACAGGACCACTCTAACAGGCTGGTGATCGACGCCCAAATCGCGCACATTCAGCAAAGGATCATCCGCTCGAACTGTCCCCGCTCCCACTAAAACAGCATCATGATTGGATCGCATTGCATGCACAAAGCGTCTCGCCTGCGGGCCCGTAATCCATTGGCTTTCGCCCGTTTTCGTCGCAATTCGACCATCCCAAGAGCTCGCCATCTTCAACGTGAGCATTGGCCTATTTTGCGTCACGCGCAATAAAAACCCTTGATGATCAAAACGCGCCTCCTGCGCACATAAATCTGTAAATACCTCAATGCCCGCCTCGCGCAGCATTGCCAAGCCTTGGCCATTTACGCGCAGATCAGGATCCCCGAGAGCGACAAACACACGCGCAACCTTCGCCTTAATAAGAGTCGAGGCGCAAGGCGGCGTGTGCCCAACATGCGCGCATGGCTCAAGCGTCACATAAACATCCGCGCCACAGGCCTTACTACCAGCTTGATTGAGGGCAACCACTTCCGCATGAGGACGCCCGCTCGGCTGGGTCCAACCTCGCCCAACGATATGGCCATCCTTTACGACAACGCAACCAACTGCAGGGTTTGGCCACGTCTTTCCAAGCCCCCGCCGCCCCAAAGCCAGCGCATGGCACATGTGCTTTTCATGCATATCCACAGCTTGACCCCAACTATTGATCAGGCGTCAAATCAGGACGCAACTCACTGATAAATTTATCAAAATCATCAGGCTCTTGGAAGTTTTTATAGACTGACGCAAAGCGGACATAAGCAACCGTATCAATACGCGCCAATGTTTCCATGCTAATTTCGCCAATCTTACGCGAAGGAATATCTGTTTCACCTAAGCTTTCGAGGCGACGCACGATGCCTGTCACAATCTGATCCAATCGATCCGGCGCAATAGGGCGTTTTTGCGTTGCGATACGAATTGATCGATCCAATTTATCTCGGTCAAAATCTTCGCGCTTGCCATTCGATTTCACAACAATCAAATCGCGAAGCTGCACCCGCTCATAGGTTGTAAACCTTGCATCACATGACGCACAAAATCGCCGCCTTCGAATCGCAACGTGATCCTCAGCTGGACGACTATCTTTAACTTGAGTGTCAGGATTTCCGCAAAATGGGCAACGCATGAAGGACCTCAAAATTAACCAACATTAATGTTTATACCAACTTTTAGCGCGCAATCCAGTATAATATTCTTCTGCCTGCATGGGCTTGCTGCAATAGCAAAAGCAAATTGCCCTTTCTAATCCCTTTCTATTACCCATCCCAGTCCCTCCCCAGCCCCCTCCCAATCCCTCCCCAAAGAGCGCGATTGATTGGAGAAAGCCTCCTGAAGCCTCATTTCACAACAAAACAATCAGAAAAAAACGCTGAACGCGCAGATACGCTTGCTGCTTATTCTATGCTGATATAATCATGAAACAAGCGGGCGGATTACCCATGCCTAATTCATCAATTCAAAAACTCGGCGGAGAAATAGATGGACGATCTTTTTAATAGCTTTATGAACGGCCCTGATGAACGTGGCCGCTTCGGAAAATTTGGAGGGCGTTTTGTTTCAGAAACATTAATGCCACTTATCCTATCTCTTGAAGAAGAATATAATAAAGCAAAAGATGATCCAAGCTTTTGGGCAGAAATGGATGATCTTTGGAAGCACTATGTCGGTCGCCCAAGCCCGCTATATTATGCGGAGCAGATGACAAAAGAGCTTGGTGGCGCAAAAATTTACCTAAAGCGCGACGAGCTCAATCACACTGGTGCGCATAAGATTAATAATGTTCTAGGGCAAATCATCCTCGCGCGCCGCATGGGCAAATCGCGCATCATCGCCGAAACAGGCGCGGGGCAGCACGGCGTTGCAACGGCGACAGTCTGTGCGAAATTTGGTTTAAAATGCGTTATTTACATGGGTGCGCATGATGTTGAACGCCAAGCGCCGAATGTTTTCCGCATGCGTTTGCTTGGTGCTGAGGTTGTGCCCGTCACGTCAGGGCGCGGCACGCTGAAAGACGCGATGAATGACGCGCTTCGTGATTGGGTGACAAATGTGCGCGATACGTTTTATTGCATTGGCACAGTCGCCGGCCCGCATCCCTATCCTGCGATGGTGCGTGATTTCCAATCCATCATTGGCAAAGAGGTGCGCTGGCAGCTTGCTGAGCAAGAAGGCGAAGGGCGCTTGCCAGACACTGTGATTGCCTCCATCGGCGGCGGCTCTAATGCCATGGGGCTTTTCCATGAGTTTTTAGACGATAAAGAAGTCGGCGTCATTGGTGTTGAAGCAGGCGGCAAAGGCGTGAATGAAAAAATGGAACATTGCGCCTCTCTAACGGGTGGTCGCCCTGGTGTGCTCCACGGCAATCGCACCTATCTTTTGCAAGATGACGATGGTCAAATCCTTGAAGGCTTCTCGATTTCAGCTGGCCTTGATTACCCTGGCATCGGCCCTGAGCACAGCTGGCTGCATGAAACGGGGCGTGCGGAATACGTTGCAATCACTGACAAAGAAGCGCTTGAAGCCTTCCAATTTGCTTGCCGTACAGAAGGCATTATTCCAGCGCTTGAACCCTCGCATGCTCTCGCCCATGTGATGAAAATCGCGGGCGATTTGCCAAAAGATCATATCATCGTGATGAATATGTGTGGACGCGGTGATAAAGATATCTTCACAGTCGCACGCCATCTAGGCTTTGATATGGGCGAAGGCGAAGGCCGAGACTTTGAGTAACAAGTCAAGCACTCCATGAAATTTCGATTGCCTTCATTTGAGGGCAGTCGAAACAGACAATCAAGTATCTGGCGCATTGCTGCGGAAATATTAGTGTATTTTTAAGTGGTTTTATACTAGAAATTGAATTGTGGAGCCCTTAATTTTAGCGTCATGCAAGCACATACAAAAGCAATAGCCCTTTTAAGCTCTTTACTGATGTCTTCTCCAATTGGCGCATTTGCCCAAACTTGGTGGGATACGTCTTATGGCGCGCGCATACCTGTTCGCGTGACGACAAGCGCCTCAACGCCAGACAAAGGCTATAAAGACTACACGGCACGCATACCATCCGTGAATACCGCAAGCTTGATCTCCGCAGGCACCTTGCAAAGTGATTGCGATGATCTACGCCTCATTTATTGGAATGGCACAGCCAATACTGAAATTCCTCGCCATCTCATCGATTGCAACAATGCAAATTCTGATATTCGTTTCGCAATACAATCCGCACAGGCTGCAAGCTCAACGGATGCCGGATATTATATATACTACGGCAATCCATTGGCCCCCGCTCCACCTGCCCTCACACCAACCAACGTCTATCTCTGGTTTGATGATGCAACAACAAACCGCCTGAGCAACTACACCCAAGGCAGAGGGGACTTATGGCTGGGATCTGGCCACCGCTCATCATTTAGGTATGATACCAATGGGTATTATACATACGACACTGGTGACAATAATATTGACAGCTTTCGCATCCCTGTTGATGAGCGCGATGTATATACGGAAGCAGAATTTTATCATACGGGCTGCTACCCATTTAATATTAGCTCTGGGATGATTGTGCGAGGGATCATCACATCGGGGAACACAGCTGCCTCCGAATCATCTAATCATTATTATGCAACTGTAAGAGCGCAAAGTGATGGATGTAGAAGAAATACGTATACATGGGATGGAGATATTGTTCAGGGATCGCTCAGCAGCAGGGCTGTAGACGCCGTTGACCCTGGCGTCGTCGCGCAGAATACGTGGCGCAGGCAGGGGCTTGCCGCTTGGGGCATCAACAACACCAATCTGAAATATTATGACGATAACGCTAGCGCAAATTGGGCAGCTCTCGGATATCCTGGTACCAATACGCTCCAAGCTTCTGGCACGGACAATAATGATTCAGAGGGGCGCGGATTTGCTGGCATCATAGTCAACCAAGATAGAGGGCGCGTCCGCAATATTCTTATCAGGCGCTATATCGAAGATGAACCTAGCGTT
>CALLMA010000078.1 GCA_938008015.1 uncultured Celeribacter sp. | reverse complement strand
GCCACCTCCGCCATCAATGGTATCATTGCCTTCCTGACCAATGATCTCATCATCCGCTCCATCGCTCGTCAGCGTGTCATTGCCGGGTGTTGGTGTTCCTGTAACAGCCACTTAAATGCACCTTTTTGCGGAAGATGCGATAAGTGTTTTATAGGATGCACGAGCAAATGGACCACCTGCAAACAAGCGGGCAACACCGTAGGCTCGCGGTTTTCTTTTGGCTGTCTGGACATCAAGAACCTGTCTCAATGAACGCACGCAGACATATCCAATCTTAGTCATAACATCCCGTCACAATTCAAAAGGGCAATTTGCAGTTTATACCGGGAATTATTGTGCATCATCTTGCGAAAAAACTAAAGCGAGAATTGCACTTTCCTTCATATATTACTCAATAAATGATGGGATATTGCTTGCCGTTAGGGAAGGTTTTTATCAAAATAGGGAGAGGACGCGAGGGCCAAGCCCCCATTTTTGCGCCAGTATAAGGCCTAGCACTCGTTGCCTTCAAATTTGACGCGCATTTCTCGAAGTATGGGCAAAGTGGTTCGAACGCGGTCTGGGCCGATGGAATGCACAATTTCGGATAGAATTGGTGATATCGTTGCTAAAGCGGCATCGCGTGCGGAGAGACCGCTGGGGGAAATTGTCACCCACTTGCGCCTCGCATCATCCCAATCTGGGCGGATGTGTATATGACCGGCCACTTCAAGTTTGGCCAATGTATTGGTCATCGCGCCGCGCGTGACGTGAAATGAATGTGCAAGCTGGGCAGGCGTGCGCTCATCACCGATGCCAGCGAGATGATTAAGCACGGAAAAATGATTAAGCTCCATGCCTTTTGGAAGGGCTTTTGTGAGCTGGTTGCGTGCCAGCTGGTCTGCCATAAACATCTCAGAGAATAAAGCGACGGCTAATGAATCGAGACTATTAGGATCACTCATGAGACAACCTTGATCGAATATTCTTTTTCATTTTGCAAAGAAGGGATTTTGCGCCTTGCCTGAGCGACCTGCGAAAGATCGATGTCAACGGTTCCAATACCAGGTTCATCTCCACCATCATAAACTATCTCACCCCAAGGGGATACGACAAGCGAGTGGCCGTAGGTTTGTCTCGGTGCGCCTTGCGTGAGGCGGTGTTGGCCGGTTTGCGCGGGCGCAAGAACAAAACACCCATTTTCTATCGCGCGGGCGCGGAGCAGAGTTTCCCAATGTGCTTTGCCTGTTGGAACGGTGAAAGCGGCAGGCAAGGCTAAAATTTCAGCACCTGCTTTGGCCAAATCTCTAAATAGATGTGGAAACCGCAAATCATAGCAAATCGCCATACCAAGATTGCCGAAAGGCGTTTTCGCAAGCACGGCTTCACTGCCCGCATCATACCCATCAGATTCTCGATATGTTTCGCCATGCCCGAGATCTACATCAAACATATGAATTTTATCGTATTTTGCTTGAATCTCTCCTGAGGAAGAAATCAAGAAACTCCGATTAACAAATCGTGCCTGATCATTGTCTGATTTTAAGGCAAGTGACCCGATTAAAAGGGCAATGCCGTATTGCTTGGCTGCTGCGCGAAGTGCGAATAATGTGTCGTCTTGGGCCTCGCATTGCAAAACATCCATTTGATGTTTGCGCGATGACGACATGCAATTCGCAACTTCAGGCAATACAGCACATTGCGCCCCCTCCATAGATGCCTGAGCGATCAGTCCCAGCATAACCTCTAGGTTTTCTTGTGGCTGATCACTCGAGTTTAATGTGATGAGGCTGAATTTTGTCATGAATCGTTAGCCTGCGAGAAGCTTATCGAGCTTTCCTTTGCTCTCCAATGCATGCAAGTCATCACAGCCCCCAACATGAGCATCGCCAATGAAAATTTGAGGCACAGTATGACGGCCACCAGATTTTTTCATCATTTCAGAGCGCAAATTATCGCGATTTAAAATGTAGATCTCTTTGAAACCTACATTCTTTTTTTTCAGCAAGTCTTTTGCAGCATGGCAAAAAGGGCATGTTGGTTTCGTGTATATCGTAACATTTTTCATATCGCCTACCTTCTCGGTCCGTTTGACTTATATAATCTCTCAATAGATCTAGTGAGATGTTGCCCGTGCTAACACCAGTATAGATACGTCACTTGCACCTGCCATTAATAACGCCTGTGTACAAGCTGATAAACTGGCGCCGCTGGTCATCACATCATCTATTAAAAGTATTGGTTTTTTGTGAATGGATTTCAACCGTCGCGGCCGAACTTTCATAACATTTTCTAAAGTTTTGGTCCGATCTTGAAAATTCAAACCTTCTAAAATCCGAGTTGATTTTTGCCGGATTAAAATATCGGGTTGATGCTGAAGGCCAAGTTCTTTCGCAACGTGATAGGAAAGAACTTCCGCTTGATTGTAGCGGCGCTTGAATAAGCGCGTCCAATGCAATGGCACTGGGGTGACAATATGATCATTGGTGACAATATCTCTTGCGCTTCGGGCCATCCATTTGCCCGCGGTGATCGCTAAATCACTGCGATCCCCTTTTTTAATACGCAGCACTAATGTACGGGCTTTAGATGCATATAAAAGCGCTGCGCGCCCCTGCCGCCAAGGGCGCTTTAACTCATAGCACTCATTGCATAAATCTCCATCCTCAACTTCGCCAAGCATAGGGCTGCCGCAGCTATCACATGCCTTCTCTTCAATAAAAGGCATATCAATCCAACAATTCGGACATAGCCCACTGGAGGCCTCTATTGGCTCTTCGCAACTGATGCATAAAGATGGATAAACGAAATGGATAAGTTTTTGCGCAAACTGACTTTTAATTTGAATACTCTCCACCTAAATAACAGCTAATGAAATAATGCAAAAACCACACTATTGAAACACAGTAGCATTTGCGCAATCAAGATCAACCAGCCAGATCTATCGGCATAATATAAAGTGAACCCATGGCAGCTAAAGATCCCCATCATACTTCATCTACCGCAGCGGATGCGCAATGCCCCTTCCATGCGCCCAAGGATCACCCGAAAGTCCCGAAAGAAAAAATCGGCATTTTAATCGCAAATCTCGGCACACCTGATGCGACAGACTATTGGTCCATGCGGCGCTATTTGAGCCAGTTCTTATCAGACAAGCGTGTTATTGATCTGCCAAAATGGAAATGGCAGCCGATTTTACAAGGCATCATATTAAATATTCGCCCTTCAAAGTCTGGTGCGGCTTATCGCTCGATTTGGAATAATGAGCAAAATGAAAGCCCATTGATGACCATCACCAAACAACAGGTTTCAGCGATTAAAGAGCGGTTGTCTCAAAAATATGGTGCTCAGGTGGTTGTTGATTTTTGCATGCGCTATGGAAATCCTTCAACAAAATCTAAAGTCAGAAGTCTTGTGGCGCAAGGATGCACAAAGATTTTGTTTTTCCCATTATACCCTCAATATGCAGGGGCAACTTTAGCGACGGCGAATGATGAGTTTTTCCGCGCTTTGATGGATGAAACTTGGCAACCTGCAGTTCGCACCATGAGCCCATATTGCGATGATCCCTCTTATATCGAAGCCCTCGCCCATTCGATCAAAAAAGCCTATAGTGAAGCCGAGAAAAAGCCGGACATTCTCATTTGCTCTTATCATGGCTTGCCTTTGCGATATCTCACAGAAAACGGCGATCCCTATCATTGCCACTGTCACAAAACGACACGCCTTTTGAAAGAACGTTTAGGCTGGGAAGACACAGAAATTATGACCACATTCCAATCGAGATTTGGAAGAGAAGAGTGGCTACAGCCCTATACCGTTGAAGAAGTTGCAAAACAGGCGGAAATGGGGAATAAAAATATAGCAGTCTGCGCCCCAGCGTTTTCTGCTGATTGTATTGAAACACTAGAAGAAATTAATGAAGAAATCAAAGAAAGCTTTGAAGAAGCGGGCGGCGAAGATTTCCTCTATATCCCATGCTTAAATGATGAAACGAAGCATATTGATGCGCTTGTTGGCCTCATCGACAAAAATCTATTGGGATGGATATAACTTAAAAAAGAGAGGGCCATAATCGTGGCCCTCTCTTTTTATATAGAATGAAGCTGATAGATCAGTGATGCCAATCAGTGTTAAATGAGCAGAACCTGCGCCCCTGTTTTGGTCAGTGAATATAGCTCGGCAATATGTTCGTTGAACAAACCAATACAACCATTTGAAGAACGACGCCCGATTTTGCGCGTATCATGCGTCCCGTGGATGCGGTAATATTGCCATGACAAATATAAAGCATGTGTTCCCAGCGGATTATCTGGTCCAGGGCCAACAAAGCTTGGCCATTCTGGATTGCGCTTTCGCATCGAAGGCGTTGGAGCCCAGCTCGGACCTTCCACTTTACGCGTCACACGCGTGCGCCCAAGGCGCGTCAAATCTCCAGTGAGAGGGACTGATGTTGGATAAAGACGGTAGATCGTTTCATCTTCGCTCCAAAAATGCAGCGCTCGTGATTTTGTATCCGCCAATATGGCCCCATTTTTGAGGTTATCAAAATAAGGCTGCCAATCCAAAGCGCGGAAGCTCGAGATATTTTGGCGAACCACCGTTGAAATTTCGGCTTCCACTTCGGTGCTACCTTCCACAGATTGCGCAAGCATTGGCGCAGCCAAAGGCAGCGTTAGCATAGTAGTAGAAGCTTGAAGAAAGCGACGGCGATTTAATATATTGCTCATAACAAAAGCTCATTTGTGAGAATAGGGTTTGCCCCCTTGTAAGAGATATCCGCTGCGGCTGCAAATCAAACAAATGTGTACGAAAATTTGTTTGCCTTTAGATGCATAAATGACGCGGGCCCTTATGCTCCGCCACGGCCTTATTGCAAAAATTTAATGATTGTTTGATTTTGCCGCATGTTGAGGAGATTTTCAATGAGTACAGATTTCAAATGGCGTCATTATCGGGGTGAGATAATTCTTTAGGCGGTACGTTGGTATTGTCGGTATGGCATCAGTTACCGTGATCTCGAGGAAATGCTCGAAGAGCGCGGCGTTGATGTGAACCATTCAACGATTTTCCGGTGGGTCCAGCGCTATGCACCAGAAATGGAAAAGCGACTGAGGTGGCATTACAGGCCCGCAGTTTTACCGGATCTTGGCGGGTTGATGAGACTTATATTAGGGTCAAGGGGCAATGGACTTATCTGTATAGAGCAGTAACCAAAGCTGGTGAAACTATTGATTTTTACCTATCACGAACGCGCAATGCAAAGGCTGCAAAGCGTTTCCTGGCTAAGGCCTTACGCCCCTTAGGCTCAGGACTCATAACCAGAATAACACAGTTGCGGCCAGAGCTATTGCGGATCTGAATACGTTAGGGAATCGATCATAACGTGTTGCAATGCGTCGCCAATCTTTGAGCTTTCCGAACATTCGCTCGATGCGATTTCGCCGTTTGTATCGCCGCTTATCATATTTCACAGGTCTCTTGCGTGATTTTCGGCCCGGAACGCAGGGTTTTATATCCATATCTAACAATGCCTTACGGAACCAATCCGCATCATACCCTCGATCCGCAAGCAGGTATTGCGCCTTCGGTAGGTCTTCGATCAAAATTGCGGCTCCCGTGTAATCACTGGTCTGTCCCGCTGTGATTACGAACTGGATTGGCCGCCCATTCGTGTCTGTAACGGCATGCAATTTCGTGTTCATGCCACCTTTTGTTTGACCTATCAGCCTTTGACGCCCCCCTTTTTAACCGCAAGCTTGATGCTGCACGGTGAGCTTTGA
>CALLMA010000077.1 GCA_938008015.1 uncultured Celeribacter sp. | reverse complement strand
AGCCAAAACCATCTGTTCTCTAAGCGGGATGCCGAGTTTTTCATAAGTCGCCAAAAGCTTTGGATCTACTTCATCTAAAGACTTAGGCTTTTCTTCCATGCTTTTAGGGCGCGCATAATAATATTGATCTTGGAAATCAATTTCAGGGTAATTAATCATCGCCCAATCAGGCTCTTCTTGCTTTTTCCAGCGCGCAAATGCCTGAAGGCGCCATTCAGTCATCCATTCTGGCTCTTCATTCTTCTCAGAAATAAGGCGTACGATATCTTCAGAAAGCCCTTTCGGAGCATATTCCATTTCAATCTCGGTTTCCCAGCCATATTTATACTTGCCAGCGAGAGACTGAACAGCTTCAACTGTTTTTTGCTCCACACCTTCTTTTGCCTTCATCTCGACTTGATCCGTCACCAGACATCTCCTTATTCGCGCATCACTCTTTCGAGCGTTTCTTATCCGTTATGGGGCTTTATTGCCAATTTCAAGAGCTACGTGCAGCCCAGCGTTTATATGCAGAAAGCCAAGCGTCTCCAAATCGCTCGATTTCCTCTTTCGTATTATGTGGCCCAAGAGAAACCCTCATAGCCGAAGTCGCATGATTGTGATCATATCCCATTGCTTCGAGCACCTTTGAGGATTTTACTTTGCCACTTGAGCAAGCAGAACCCGCAGAAACTGAAAACCCTGCCAAATCCATTTGCATAACCTGCGTCTCGCCCTTCCAACCTGGCGTGATGATATTCAATGTATTTGGCAAGCGCTTTGCATGCCTTCCAACAGAGATAAGATCGCCAACCTCAGATACAAGACGTTGTTCAAGTGCATCGCGCAATCGCGCAACATTTTCCCAAATGCCGGCTTCCAAAGCTTTTGCAGATGCTTTTGCAGCCGCTCCAAACCCAGCAATCCCGAGTATATTTTCAGTCCCTGAACGGCGCCCCATCTCCTGACCGCCGCCTTTAATTTGGGCCTCAACATCCAAGCCCTGCTTGAGTACCAAAGCGCCAACCCCCTTCGGGCCACCGAGTTTATGAGCCGATATAAGCGCCATATCACATCCCAACCAATTGAAGGCGATTGGCAATTTTCCAAATGCTTGCGTACAATCACTTACAGCAAGACCATGAGGAAGATCTTGAAGAATGCCCGTTTCGGAATTCGCCAACTGGATGCTAGATTTTTCAGGATCTGGGCAAGACACCTCACCGTTTTGATTGATATCGAGCCGCTCGCGACACCAACTTGAGACAGCCTCATGCTCAACATCTGAGCACATCAGCGCACGCCCAGCATGCGACAAGGCCGCCGCCTCGCTCGCACTCGATGTAAAAACAATATCTGCATTTGAAGCACCGAAAGCCTCTGAGATCTGCGCGCGCGCTTTTTCAATCAGAGCTTTCGCCGCCCGTCCTTCTTTGTACACGCTAGAAGGATTGCCAACGAGATCCATCGCCTCAATAATCGCATGGCGTGAAGCTTCAGCCAGCGGTGTTGTTGCATTATAATCTAAATAAACACGCTTCAAGATTCAGCCTCATCAACAATCGCAAAAATTGAAGGCACTGCAGGGCATGGCGCAATTTCATTTCTCACCACATCCGAGAGCCGTGTTTGATGCAAAAAGACATAAACTTGAGCCGATAAACCCTCCCACAATCTATTAGACATAGATTGCGCACGCGATCCGGATGCCCCACCCTTAACTCCAGCACCAGTATGCAATGCAGAGACCGTCTCATCCACCGCCTCAAGAATTTCTGAAATTCTAATCTCAGAAGCAGGGCGTGCGAGGCAATATCCGCCGCCAGGCCCGCGCGCACTCACCACAAGCCCCCCACGGCGAAGTTTGACGAAAAGCTGCTCTAGATAAGGAAGTGAAATACTCTGCCCTTTTGAAATCTCCGAAAGCGACAATAAAGTACCGTCTTTTTGAAGAGCTAACTCTGCCAGCGCTACAACAGCATATCTACCTTTAGTCGAGAGCTTCATTAGCCAATTGAACCTTCTATTGTAGCCTTCAACTTGAAGAGCATGAATTTGATGCGCCCTAATTCTCGTAGGTGTTTAATAAAATATCCACAATTTAACCCAAAATCATTGACCTATGTCATAACTGTGATTAATCCTGCAGACCAATAATCTAAACAACGCAATTAATTTAGAACGTTTCTAAATTGATGCTCCATATCAGTCAACTGAAATATTTATGCAATTTCGCATCGATAGACATATAAATTAGGAGACAGGGACTAGAATGCCCGAAGTGATTTTTCCTGGACCAGAAGGCCGCCTAGAAGGCCGCTATCACCCACAAAAGAAAAAAGATGCACCTATTGCAATCATTCTACACCCTCATCCGCAGTTTGGCGGCACGATGAACAACAGCGTTGTCTATAACATGCATTATGCATTTTATAAAATGGGCTTTACGGTTCTACGCTTCAACTTCCGTGGTGTCGGACGCTCTCAAGGCGAATACGATCAAGGGATTGGCGAACTTTCTGACGCAGCATCCGCACTTGATTATTTGCAATCCCTTAATCCAAATGCGAAACATTGCTGGGTCGCAGGCTTCTCCTTTGGCGCTTGGATCGGCATGCAGCTCTTAATGAGACGCCCTGAAATTTCAGGCTTCATATCCGCCTCACCGCCTGCAAATATGTATGATTTCTCATTCCTTGCTCCCTGCCCGTCTTCTGGCTTAATCATCAACGGCACGAATGACCGCGTCGCACCGCCAAAAGACACGCGCCTACTCGTCGATAAATTACACGAGCAAAAAGGCATCACAATTACACATACAGAGCTTGAAGGCTCAGGTCACTTTTTTGAAGACGACCACATGGATACAATGATCGATCATGTCGACACGTATGTCAGACGTCGCCTCACAGAGAATACGCGCTAAACCAAAATTTCAAGCCATATCTTCTTGGTGAGATAAATTGAAACTCATAAAAGCGCCCCGTGGGGTGCTTTTTTATGCGTTGCGCCAAAAAAGAAGAGCTGTTCCACCCCGAAACAGCCCTTCTCTTTTAGGCACAAGGCCTACACCATGAAACTACAGAGCTACAAACTAAGTAGTTCATTACATATATCTTTATTTTGGGCAAAAAGTAAAACCTATCTTTTAAGCTAGGTTAATCGCACCTAAACATTGTAGGAACATTTTTATTATTAATTGCTCACTCCACAAAGACAGGCTAGAAGAAATCAACCATCATAATTTTCAGATACAGGATAGCGCCATGATTAGCCTTGATATATTTTTTGATCCAATGTGTGCATGGTGCTACATTGGGAAATCGCGCCTTGATCGCGCATTAGAAGCCAATGCAGATCACCCATTCGACCTCACCTGGCACCCCTATCAGCTCAACCCAACAATGCCACAAGAAGGCATGGCCTATGCGGAGTATATGAAAGCCAAATTTCACGGCCAAGATGGCGCCTTAAAGGTCATGACTGAGATGCAAACCGTCTTTGATGCCGAAATCCCTCAAGCGAAGCTGAGCAATATCTCTCGTGTCCCCAATACATTAAACGCACATCGTGTGATGCATTGGGCAGCATTGGATGAATGCCAAAGCCGCGTTGCATCCGGCCTGTTTAAAGCCTATTTCCAAGAAGGTTTAAACTTGAACGACTTAGACGTCTTAGCTGATATCGCATCAAAAGCTGGCATGGACCGGGCTGCAACACTGCGCCTACTTCAAGGTGACATTGATATCGATACAGTTCAACAAAGAGACAAACACGCCCGAGAACGCGGCATCAATGCGGTGCCCCTCTATATTGTTGCCAATCAGCATGCAGTTTCAGGCGCACAACCAACAGAGCTTTGGCAAAACGTTATTGATGAGATCAAACAACAGATTTAAAATCTAAGGACATATTATGAACAAGGTAGCAAAGTTTGAATTCATTGCCCTTATGGCAATGATAACGGCTTCATCCGCTTATGCTATCGATAGCTTATTGCCAGCAATGGGATTGATTGCAAACAGCCTCGGTCAAGCTGATAACAATTCGATGCAATTGACACTTAGCATCTTCATTCTTGGCATGGGGGTTGGAACGCTCGTTTGGGGCCCTCTTTCGGACCGCTTGGGACGCAAGCCTATCTTAATTTTTGGCCTCACGATTTATGCGATCAGCGCCAGCCTTGCCGTCATAGCGAACTCCATTGATCTACTTCTTTTTGCGCGTTTCACTCAAGGATTTGGGAGTGCCGCAACGCGCGTACTCGCCTATGCAATCGTGCGCGATCTGTATAAAGGCCGCGAAATGGCACGCATTTCATCACTGGTCATGACAATATTCTTGTTAGTGCCAGCAATAGCGCCCTTTATCGGCCAACTTATTTCCAATCAATTTGGATGGCGTTCCATTTTTGTGTCTTATGTGGTGTTTGCGATTATTGCGGTTCTTTGGTTCAGCGCCAGACAAGCTGAAACATTGCCAAAAGAAAAGCGAAAGAAACTTAGCTTTTCTGCGCTATATTCTGGATCAAAAGAAATCCTCTCGCATAAAACCGTCTTGATTTGCATTTTGGTAATGTCACTGGGGCTGGGGCAAATGTTTGGGCTCCTCGCCTCCATCCAGCCAATATATGATCATGTCTTTGATAAAGCCGACAGTTTTCCTTTCTGGTTCGCCGTTGGTGCCTTATTTGCGATTGCCTCACCTGTTATCAATGCGCGTTACGTGATTAAGTTGGGCATGCAGCACATCACAAAACGTATCTTTTTCATCCAAATTTGCATCTCAAGCTGTATGCTCATGACGCTCAAATTGGAACTCTTCGCAGGCGTATCCGCCTTTATTGCTTTCTATATTTGGTCTGTATCCGTTTTATTTATGGCTGGGCTATTATTTGGAAATTTAATGGCCCTCGCCTTAGAACCTGTTGGTCATCTGGCAGGCCTTGCCTCATCTTTAACACAAGGCATTTCTTCAATTGCTTCAGGCGTCATCGCCATCATTATTGGGCAAAGCTTTGATGGCACCCCAACCCCTCTCGTGATTGGCGCCATCCTTTGCTCGGCACTCGCCTTTATACTGATGAATCAAATCAATACGAATAAAACAACCCCCTAGCTGCCACCTGGCAACTTAGGGTTCTTTACCTTGGCATATTTCGCCAATTCTTTTGCAATCGCAAACGAGCCTTTGATCTTATCAGACGTTTTAGCCCAATCTCTTTGAACAATGATCTTATTATCTTTGACTTTGGCTTTGCCATTTTGTGCGTGTAAAAAATCAACCAAACCAGAAGGATTGGCGAATTTATCATTATGGAATTGTAAAACAGCGCCCTTTGGACCACCATCAAGACGCGCAATCCCAGCTTCGCGGCATTTCTCTTTAATCTGGATAACAATGAGCAGCGTGTTGACCTCTTTCGGCAATTTACCAAAGCGATCAATCAACTCTGCGGCAAACCCTTCAAGCTCGACTTTCTTTCTCAAATTTGAAAGCCTGCGATAAAGACCAAGGCGCACATCTAAGTCTGGCACGTAGGTTTCTGGGATAAGCACAGGAACACCTAAATTGATTTGCGGGGCCCATGCTCCCTCATCCAAACTAATCGCCTCTTGACCCGATTTAATCTTCGAAATCGCCTCTTCCAGCATGCTTTGATATAACTCAAAGCCAACCTCTTTAACATGGCCGGATTGTTCATCGCCAACCAAATTCCCAGCCCCTCGAATATCAAGATCTTGTGACGCCAAAGTGAAACCCGCCCCCAATGTATCCAGAGAACCCAAAACGCGCAGGCGCTTTTGAGCTTGCGCTGTGAGAGGCGCGCGAGGCTTTGTGGTCAAGTAACAATAAGCGCGCGTTTTCGCACGCCCCACACGGCCACGAATTTGATAAAGCTGCGCAAGGCCAAACATATCCGCGCGGTGCACAATCATCGTATTTGCAGTCGGAATATCAATGCCACTTTCAACAATCGTTGTTGCTAAAAGAACATCATATTTTCCATCATAAAATGCATTCATACGCCCATCGAGATCACCTGCTGCAAGCTGCCCATGCGCTGTTATAAAACTCACTTCTGGTACATGGTCACGCAAGAAATTCTCGATATCCGGCAAATCTTTGACGCGCGGCACAACAAAGAAGCTTTGCCCCCCGCGGTAATGTTCGCGCAAGAGCGCTTCGCGAATGGTAACCGTGTCAAATTCCGAGACATATGTTCGAATAGAAAGCCGATCGACAGGAGGCGTCCCAATGATCGACAAATCGCGCACCCCCGTCATCGACATTTGCAAAGTCCGCGGGATTGGCGTGGCGGAGAGTGTTAAAACATGAATGTTGGATTTTAAGGACTTTAAGCGTTCTTTATGATTGACACCAAAGCGTTGCTCCTCATCTACAATCAACAAGCCCAGATCCTTAAAGGATACGCTTTTAGCAAGCAAAGCATGTGTGCCCACAACAATTTCCACCGTGCCTTGGGCAACTTCCTCTCTCGTTTTTGCCGCATCTTTATTAGAAACGAAACGAGACAAGGGGCGAATATTGATTGGAAACCCTCTAAATCTTTCAACGAAGCTCCGATAATGCTGGCGCGCTAACAGCGTTGTTGGCGCGATCACAGCAACTTGAGCGCCCCCCAAGGCCGCAATAAAGGCAGCGCGCATCGCAACTTCTGTCTTCCCAAAACCAACATCACCACAAATGAGGCGATCCATAGGCCGCCCAGCCTCGAAATCTTCCAACACATCTTCGATCGCCGAAAGTTGGTCTTCTGTCTCGCTGTAAGGGAAACGAGCACAAAAAGCTTCCCAGATATCCGCAGGAGGAGAAAAGACTTGTGCCTTTCTCAAATGACGTTCTGCAGCAATCCGAATGAGCTTATCAGCAATCTCGCGAATACGCTCTTTCATCCGTGCTTTTTTGGCCTGCCAAGCGCCTCCGCCTAGCTTATCGAGAAGGCCTTCATCATGGCCATAACGGCTAAGAAGCTCAAGGTTTTCAACAGGCAAATAGAGGCGATCGCCGCCCGCATATTCAAGCAACAAACATTCATGCGCAGCACCTGCTGCAGAAACAACCTCCAGCCCACGAAATAAACCAACACCATGCTCTGCATGAACGATTAAATCCCCCGCAGATAAGGTGCTATATTCGGTCAGAAAGTTCTCTGATCGTTTTTTGCGGCTCACACGCCGCACCAAACGATCGCCCAAAACATCTTGTTCTGAAATCACGGTGAGTGATCTGCCTTGCCCTGTCGGCGCTTCAAATCCTTGTTCAAGCGCCCAGACTGCTAGGTAAATGCCACCTGTATCATGCGTCACATCTAAGAAATTATCTATTTTAGATAAACCAGTTACACCTTCATCTTCAAGTAAAGTCTCAAGGCGCTCACGCGCACCTTCGGACCATGAAGCCAAAACGATATTCCCTAATTTCCTTTTGGTCTGAATGTGCTGTGCCAACTCTTCAAAGAGGTTAACATTTTCCATCTGCCGCTCTGGTGCGAAACTTCGTCCAAGACGCCCCCCACCATCGACAACGCCAGCACCGATAGCTTGCGGCAAAGCATGAAGTTGCAAAATACGCCTATGGGCGACAGCGCTTTTCCAAGCCTCATCATTCATATATAACCGACCCGCTGGGCAGGGTTTATACACGCTATCAGGGCGCCCTTTTGCGCTTAATGCCTCTTTGCGTGCCTCATATTGATCCGCTATTGTCTCCCAGCGCGCATCACGGGCTGCATCCGTTTGATCATCTAATGATATAGACGCCTGTGGAAGGTAATCAAATATCGTTTCAAGAGTGGGATAAAAGAACGCAAGCCAATGCTCCATTCCAGAAGCTTTTTTGCCTGCAGAAACTGATTCATAAAGCGGATCATCAAGGCCTGCGGCCCCAAACTCAAGGCGATAATTTTGCCGAAAACTCGTAATACTACTTTCATCTAAGATAACTTCCGAAACGGATGTGAGTTGAATTTCACCGAGTTGATCCACAGTCTTTTGCGAAGCAGGATCGAAACGGCGCAAGCCATCAAGTTCATCGCCAAAGAAATCCAATCGCACAGGCAAGGCTTGCCCTGATGGGAAAACATCTACAATCCCGCCGCGAATTGCAAAATCCCCTGGCTCAACAACCGTTGATGTTTGAGCATAGCCCATTTTAACCAAGAATTGTTTGAGTTTATGTTCGTCGACACGTTGATTTTTGACGAGCTTCATAGAAGCGGATTGAACGCTAGAGCGAGGTGGGACATATTGAGTGACTGCTGACAGCGTCGTCAAAAGCACAAATCGTTCTGGCATCGCCCCTTGCGCGAGGGCGCTGAGGGCATACATGCGCTCAGAAACCACTGAAGCATTGGGAGACATCCGATCAAAAGGCAAGCAATCCCACGCCGGAAATTCGAAAACGGGCATATCAGGGGCAAAAAATTCTAAGGCCGCTTTAATCGCCTGCATACGCCGATCATCACGCGCCACATGGATCACGGGCCTTTTATTCTTCTCTATCTCTTTCGCAATTAAAAGGGCATCAAAGCCTTCAGGAGCCCCAGAAACTGTTACTTTTGAAATCGAATTCGCGCTCATCAAATTCACCCTTTTAAATACCCACCAAAAATGATGGAGAAATAGCAATATACAAACCGATAATTACTGATAAACTGATAAAAACCATGGCTAAAACCTTATAGATTTTCATACCTGCGATCATAGCGTTTATTAAACGAGTGCCGCCTATGTTTTGATCAATAATAATATTGGCCAGCGATAAATTCATTGCAAAAGCCAGCCACATCGGCAGCAAAAGAAAAAAACTAGCCTGCATAAATTCAAATTCCAGCAAAAAGCCAAACAAAAAGACGACTGTAAAGATAACAGCCGAGAGGAAAACACTCACCACAGATGGGATTTGTCTGCCTTCAAGATAAGCCACAACCAAATTTTGTATATTTTTGATCTGCTGTTCATCGTTTAGATCAATCGATCGAATATCCTTAAAAGGCACACCAAGGAAAAAAGCAGTGGAATATTGCCAAATAACAGCGAAAGCCAACCAATACCAAGGCGAGGAAAATGCTGACATATTCAATATATCGATTAAGTTCGGGAAGATGACCACGTTGACACACTCAGTATATAGGAGCTTAGAAAGCTATTGGTTGACGGTTTGAAACTCTCTTTAATATGCTCTATATAAAATTCCTAGACATGATTAGATGATCCCATTCAGACACACTTCTAAAACATGCCACTACTTTAAGAGAACACTGAGGAAATCATGCCAAATTCAATAGCCCCCTTTCCTGCGACACGGTTTCACAGAACGAAGCAAAATGCAGCTTTGCGCGGCCTCGTTCGCGAAAATCACTTATGCGTCGATGATCTGATTTGGCCCGTTTTCGTCCATGAAGGCCAAAATAAGAAAGAAGCCATTGCCTCCATGCCTCATGTGTTTCGGCTTTCCATTGATTTGCTTTTAACGCAAGCCAAGGAGATGTTCGATCTGGGCATAGATAAGATTTGCCTCTTCCCCTACATTGAGCCCGATTTAAAAACGCAAGATTGTGAAGGCGCTTGGGATGATAACAACCTCATAAACCGCGC
>CALLMA010000076.1 GCA_938008015.1 uncultured Celeribacter sp. | reverse complement strand
TTTGCAGATACAAATACATTATTTACATCAAGAAGTAAGCCGCAGCCTGTGCGCGCGCTTACCTCTTTTAAAAAGTCGACTTCTTGCCAAGTGCTTTCAGCAAAACTCAGATAAGAAGAAGGGTTTTCAAGCAGCATGGTTCGATTGAGATAGTCTTGCGTTTGCGCGACATGCTCACAAACGCGCTGCACTGTCTCATCAGTATAAGGAAGGGGAAGCAGATCGTTGAAATAAGCGCTTCCAATTGCTCCGCCTAGATCATGTGTAGACCATGCGAGATGCTCGGAAAAAGAGGCTGGATTGACCAAATCAACGAGTGCTTTTAATCGCGCAAGATGGTCTTTGTCTAAAGGGCCTTCGCCGCCAATAGAGAGGCCAACGCCATGAATGGAGAGGGGGAATTTTTCGCATATGGCACGCAACTGCGCCAATGGGCGTCCGCCTAATCCCATATAATTTTCGGCATGGACTTCTAGCCATGCAACACAATGATCCGCAGAAAGAATTTCTTGGAAGTGCTGTGGTTTGTAGCCGACCCCTGCCAAAGAGGGTAGGGAATTGCTTAAATATGTCATGAGCTATTTCCCAGTGTTATTTCCGGCGCAAGATACGCCGGAAATGGAGATCAATTTATAGGCTTATGCTGGGATGTCACGATCAAGTTCTGTAAGTGAACCTTGGCGTGCAACACCGTCTGCAGCATCATTGATTTCAATGTCTGCACATGTGCCAGCTGGCACGAGCGTCCAAGCGTTGCCTTGGTAATCTACTGTTGATGTGCCTGCGCAAGTTGTACCTGGTCCAGCTGCACAGCCGTTTTCACCAGCTTTTGAAATGCCGAAACATTTTTCTTGGCCTGCTGCAGATGCGCCTGAAACATGAGCTGTAAGGGCTGCTGCCGCTGCTGCTGCGATTGTGAGTGTCTTCGTTGCATTTTTCATAACAGTAATCTCCGTATCTATTTTCAAAGTATGCTCGGCCATTTCGGCGGTTAGCCTCTGTGGCGATAAGCTAAATATAAGTCTATTCTCTAATAGAATGCTAATCACACACGCGTGTGCTGGCATTTATGTTAGTGATTGTAATAATAAATTTCGACTAATTTTAACTATTTTATATATTCTGTATTTATTACAATAAGTTATCGTATTTAGGTGCTGTAAAGGCAAGGGGCAGCATTTGTTGCAGCCCCTTTCAAGATTGTAACAATCTTTATTTTAAATCCGGTGCAGTGGAAGCTTCGTGAAGATTTGTAATAATTTCTTCAAGAGAACAAACAGATGTTTGCTTTTCGCCCAATCTGCGAAGTGTGACTGTACGCTCTTCGACTTCACGTGCACCAATAGCAAGGATAACAGGCACTTTGCCAAGCGAATGCTCGCGGACCTTATAGTTGATTTTTTCGTTGCGAATGTCTGCTTCAGCGCGCACACCTGCAGCACGAAGCAAATCGACAACTTCTTGTACATATTCATTGGCGTCTGAAATAATCGAGGCAACAACAACTTGTCTTGATGCGAGCCAGAAGGGCAGTTTCCCAGCATGTTCTTCAATTAAGATACCAATAAAGCGCTCAAAAGATCCTAATGTGGCACGGTGCAGCATAACAGGGCGGTGTTTTGCGCCATCAGAGGCGATGAAGTTTGCATCCAACCGTTCTGGCAGGTTGCTGTCGACTTGAAGCGTGCCGCATTGCCAGTTTCGTCCGATGGCGTCAGTTAGAGTAAACTCTAGTTTCGGGCCATAAAACGCGCCTTCACCCTCTAGGATCTCATAATCATAGCCTGCTGCTTTACAGGCCTCACCGAGAGCTTCTTCCATGCGGTCCCATGTTTCATCTGATCCAATGCGTTTCTCAGGGCGAGTTGAGAGTTTGATTGTCCAGTTGTGGAAGCCAAGATCGGCATAGACTTTCGCAAGGAAGGCAATGAATTTCTCTGTTTCGGCTTCAATCTGTTCTTCTGTACAGAAGATATGGCCATCATCTTGAGTGAAACCACGAACGCGCATAATGCCATGCAGCGCACCAGATGGCTCATATCGGCTACAAGAACCAAATTCAGCCATGCGAATGGGCAAGTCGCGATAGGATTTCAAACCTTGGTTGAAAACTTGTACGTGGCATGGGCAGTTCATCGGCTTGAGGGCGTTGACAGCTTTTTCACGCGCATGGTCTTCATCTACCTCGACGATGAACATGTTTTCTTGATATTTATCCCAATGCCCTGAGGCTTCCCAAAGCTTGCGGTCAACAACCTGAGGCGTGTTGACTTCAACATAGCCATCTTTTTCTTGCATGCGGCGCATATAATCTTGCAGGAGAGTATAGATTTTCCAGCCATTTGGATGCCAGAAAACCTGCCCTGGCGCTTCCTCTTGCATATGGAAAAGCCCCATTTCTTTGCCGAGTTTGCGGTGATCGCGCTTGGCGGCCTCTTCGAGCATTGTAAGATGGGCTTTGAGTGCTTTTGGATCTTTGAAAGCAACACCATAGATGCGTTGTAACATCGCATTATTACTATCGCCACGCCAATATGCACCCGCTACAGACATGAGTTTGAAGCCATTGCCAGGAACTTGGCCTGTATGGCTTAAATGGGGGCCACGGCAAAGATCTTGCCAGTCTCCATGCCAATACATGCGAATAGGCTGCCCATCATCTGGGATCATATCAACGAGCTCGACTTTATATTGCTCGTTGTTTTCTTTGTAATAAGCGATGGCATCTTCGCGCGACCAGACTTCGGTGCGGATCTCATCACGGGCATTGATGATCTCTTTCATCTTTGCCTCAATTGCCCCGAGATCTTCAGGAGTAAACGGCTCTTTGCGGTCAAAGTCGTAATACCAGCCATCTTTGATTACAGGGCCGATTGTGACTTTAACATTTGGCCATAGCTCTTGGACAGCGCGCGCCATAATATGTGCGCAATCATGACGAATGAGTTCTAGGGCTTGTTCATCATCTTGCATTGTATAAATGGCAATGCTGGCGTCTTTTTCGATTGGCCAAGCCAAATCCCAATGCGCGCCATCTAAAGAGGCTGAAATAGCCTTTTTGCCGAGAGAGCTTGAAATAGAGGTGGCAACTTCTTTTGCAGTGATACCTTTTTCAAATTCACGTGCATTGCCATCAGGGAAGGTAAGGGAGATATGAGCCATATTGGACATCCTCGTCGTTTTGGCGCCTACGAAAGCGCCCGGTTGCGGGTTAATTTTTGTTCTTTTGGCTTTTGAATGCTCTTATGTCAAGCCAACCTGCTGCTTCAAACCCTGCAATTATTTCTCGTCAATTAATTTTTTGAGCTCAGTTAAACGGATGGGCTTTTCAAAGGTGCCTGACGCGCCTGCGTCCATGAGATCTTTCACAACTGAATCTTCCAAGTAACCAGATAAAATGACAAATTTTGTCGTGATATCGTTGCCTCGCAGATATTTAAGGACATCAAGGCCATTGTGGCCTTGAAGCGCGTAATCACATAGGATGAAATCCCAGTGGCGGCGGTGGATGTTGGGCACTTCTTCTAATTCTTGTAAGCTCGAATAGGCTTCAACTGTATGCCCAAGTGATTCAATCATTTTGATTGTGATTTTTTTCACAATTTCTGTATCTTC
>CALLMA010000075.1 GCA_938008015.1 uncultured Celeribacter sp. | reverse complement strand
AAAGCGCATGATCGAACGCGCCTTCGATGTTGGACCTTGCGTCATGACCGAGGCTATGGCCATGCTTGAAAAGCACCTCGCAGCATAAGTGTGCCTAACAGAAGGGCTTTTCCACCTTAAACCAATATTTGCAACAGAGCCTGAAAATCTCCTCAACATGCGACAAAATCAAAAAATCATTAAATTTTTGTAACAGGGCCCTCAGTCGCTCAATACCCGCCGGATAGGGTCAAAACCTCACCCGTCATGAAACTGCTGGCTTCTGACGCAAGGAACACTGCAGCCCCCACCATTTCGTCAACCGTGCCAGCGCGTCCCATCCAGTTGGCGGTCGCAAGATAGGCGGTCCAGCCTTCGGGTTCGTTGACCTTTTTGCTTGCATTGCGGTCCGTATCGATCAGACCCGGGGAAAGTGTATTCAGTGTCACACCCGTTTGTGCATATTCGCGCGCCTGGCTTTGTATCAGATTGTGTTGCGCCGCCTTTGTCGCGGCGTAGGCTGTCACCACCGGCTTGGGCCCAAACTGGTTGATGGAACCGATGCTGACGACACGGCCCCAGCCACGCTTTGACATCAAGGGAAGTGACGCGCGCAGCATATCTATCGTTGAGCGTAAGTTTACATTGATCTGAAAGCTCAGATCTTCGTCGGTGAGATCTGCCAAAGGTGCATTGATCTGTGCTGACGCGTTTATCACGAGGATGTCCAATTTACCGGCCTGTGCTTCGCAGGTTGCAATCAGCTCTTGTCCCATCAAAGGCGTGGATAGATCGCCAACAACCCCATGCGCCGTGTGGCCCATGTCGTGGATGGCCTCAATTGTGCTCGCCGTGCTGGCTTGCGTTTGCCCATGCACAAACACCTGCGCACCTGCGCCGGCAAGCCCCTTTGCGATGGCAGCGCCGATGCCACGGCTAGCGCCCGTCACCAAAGCGGTACGTCCGTTTAAGTCAAAGACAGAGTTGGGTGCGTAGTTCATTTAGGTATCAAGCTTGAAAATATGGGTTGTCGTTCCGGTAAATCCTGCATCCAGCGCGAAAATACCACCAGAGAGAGGCGCTTCTGCAAGTGTTTTTGCAGGTAATCGCGTGCGTGCACTTGTAATAAAGAGTGTGTCGTTTTCTGGCCCGCCAAAACAAAGGCTTGTTGGTCTTGGCACAGGCAGATCCACATCGAAATCTTGCGCGCCGTTCGCAGAAAAACGACGCAGTTTCCATCCATCCCAAAGCGCACACCAAAGGCCGCCTTGGCTGTCGATGGTGATGCCATCGGGGCGACCGTCACTCTCTGGTATTTGCGCGAACACGCGCCGGTTTGCCAGGTTGCCTGCGCCCGGCTTATAATCATAGGCATAGATCAAGCCTGGCACGGTGTCGACAAAGTAGAACGTGTCGTTGGACGGGCTCCAAGCCAGACCGTTCGAAACCGTGAGACGGCTTTCCTGCCGCGTCCAGTTTGCCTCTGTGTCAACACGATAAAGGCCGCCTGTGGCTTTGGCCGCATCCATCCGCATAGAACCCACCCAAATGGCACCACCTGGTCCTATCTTGGCGTCATTGAGGCGGTTTTCGTGTAATCCTGCTTCTGGGTCACAAAATGGGGTAAGTTGGCCTGTCTCGAAATCAAGAACTTCGACCCCATCCTGCGTTGTGACCATCAGTTGATCGCCACCTGTGGGCAGGACCGAGCTGACAAGCTTGTCCAGCACACAGGCTTCGTTTACGCCAGTCTCAGGATCCAATCGATAGACGGCAGGGTGCAGAATATCGACCCAATACAGTCGTTGATGCCGCGCATGCCAAACCGGCGACTCGCCAAGTTGAGCGCCCCAAGGCAATACACACTCAATTTCCATCTGGCGCGCGCTTCCTATTTGTTGTCTTGGTTGTGGCCGCGAGCTGATGGCCACGGCTCCTGCGGCCCCTGTGATCCGCCGGGCGGTTGCAATCAGGTCTCGGCCTGCAGGGTGGATTTTTTCGTTTCCAAAACGTGACGCCGGGGCCAAAATAGCAAGTGCGCCCAAGGGCGTCCCATCTGGTGCTAAAACAACGGTCGAAACGCCGTTTACGTCTGTCAGATGTTCTTGCAAAGAGACGGCATAGCCGCGTGCCTTGGTAAGGGCGAGGTCACTTTCTAACGTTTTCTGGTTGGTTAGGGTTGTTTCGGTGTATCGCTCAAGGCCAGAGCTTTCGATAAAAGCGCGTGTCAAAGAGGGATCCTGAAAGGCCAAAAAGGCTTTGCCTGCCGCGGTACAATGCAGGGGAACTCGATCCCCCAGCCGGACGTGGACAGACAGGCCCGTGCCAGAACTTGCAGCGACATATTGTACCGTATCCCGATCAAGTTTGCAGAGCGCGACGGTTTCGCCTAGCTCCGAAGAAAGTCTTTCCAGTTCTGCGCCCGCAACACCATTCAGATCAAAGGTATCCCAGACGCGATGAGACAGCTCTAAAAACCTCGCGCCCAGTGAATAGGTACCTTTTTCTTCGTCGTGGCGCACAAGGCCAAAGGCGATGAGTGTCCGAAGGATACGGGCAAAAGTTGGCTTGGAAAGGTCTGAATCCCGGAGCAACTCAGCAAATTTCTTTGGCTGGTCCGTATCTGCGACTTGATCCAGCAATGTCAGGCCTTTGGCAAGGGCTGCCGCCCCGGCCGGCACTTTTTTTTCGTCGTTCTTTGAATCAGACACAGTTGCACCCCTGGCACTTCGCAAAATGAGATTTGTTCTTACAGTAGACATGATGCCTCAGAAGGTTAACAGCTATTGATGATAAATTGGGTTTTAAGGTTTGGGAAGTGCCGAAAAACGGCGCTTCCATTTGATATGTTAATCGGCTCCGAGCTATCTGCCGTAGATCAGCTCTGGCAGGAACAGAGTGACTGCTGGAACATAGGTGATCACCAAGAGTGCAATTATGATCGGAATGTAGAAGGGCAGCATCGCGCGCACCAACGCCCCGTAAGAGATCTTTGCCACATCCATCATGATAAAAAGGATCACACCAAATGGCGGGGTGATGGCCCCGATCAAGAGGTTGAAGATCATCATCACCCCAAACTGAGTTGGATCAATGTCCAGCGTGCCCACGATCGGCCAAAGTGTTGGAACCGCAATCAGCATGATCGCCGTGGTCTCCATCACGAGCCCCGCCACCAGCAGCATCAGGTTGATCAGTAGCAAGAGGATGATTGGATTTTCCGACACGGACAGCAAGAATATCTGCAGGGTCTCTGGAACGTTCAGAACCGAGATCAACCAAGAAATCGGTGCGGCACAAGCCAGAATAAAGACCAATGAACCAACAGTGTAGACGGTTTTTCTGGTTGCCTCAAGCAAGGCTTTCATCGACAACTCGCGCATGGCGATGCCGAGGAAAATTGCATAGACCGTGACAATCGCGCCCAGCTCCGTGGGGGTTGCGACACCGGAAAGTAAGCCAGCCACAAGCAGTAGCGGTGCCATCAGGCCCGGCATCGCACGCCAGGCAGTGCAGGTCACTTCGCGCAAGGTCGCCCGTTTGGCCACAGGGGCCTCAACCCGTTTCGTCACAGCAAGGGTATAAATCAACACCATCAGGACGAGTCCAAGGAATAGACCCGGCACAATCCCCGCAAGGAATAGTTTAGCAATCGATTCACCGGAAAGAACCGCATAGATCACCATAATCACGCTTGGTGGGATAATCGGTCCGATAATTGAAGATGAGGCCGTAACGGCGGCACTGAAGGGTTTGCTGAACCCCGCTTTTTCCATGGCTTTGATCTCGATCGCGCCCAGGCCAGCTGCATCTGCCGCGGCGACACCAGACATGCCAGAAAAGACGATGGACGCCAGAATATTCACATGCGCCAGGCCACCATGGATATGCGCGACCAACGCTTTGGCAAAAGTAAATATCCGGTCAGCAATCCCGGCGGCATTGAGCAGGTTGCCAGCAAAGACAAAGAGCGGAATCGCCAAAAGTGGGAAGCTCTCTAACGAAGGCGACATACGCTGCGGAATGATCCTCAAACCAGCAGCCGTGAAAAGTGGTGAGCCGTTGAAGGCGATCTGTAACAGGATAAATCCAGCCGCCGCAGATAGCATCGCAAAGGGCACTGGCATGCGCAGAAAGATAAGCCCAAACAGCAGGGCAAGAAGAAGGAGAGCTTCCATTATACGAGTGCCTCTTGGTAGTCTTTCCGCTCAAAGATCACGTCATAGGTGGTAGACAGGATGATCGAGCAAAAGCAGTAAATCAGGGGGATCGAGTTGTAATAGGCGATCGGGAAGTTGTTGGGCAGCGAAATTGTGGATCGGCGAAACTCGACTTTGAGGATCGGGCCGATATGCGCCAGAAGCACGATCAAAGTGATCACGGTCAAGATCGACACAACGACACCCAAAAACCGGGATACGGGTCCGCGAGGGAACAGATCCACAACGATGTGACGTTTCTCTTTTGCAGCAATAGCAGCGGCAAAGAGGGTTAACAGAATAAAGAAGATCGTCACCATCTCTTCCATCCATGCTACCGGCGCATTGAAGACAAAGCGTGCCACGATTTGAAACAGAATCGTGCCGACAATTAATGCCACAAGGGTCATGCAGACGGCCATTTCGGCCTGTCCTTGAAGGCGAATAAAGGTTTTAAGTGCGTAACGCATGGGGCTCTCACCTCCTGTGTGGATATTAACGTTGACTCAGCACGGCCGGGCAATAAATGCCCGACCTCACTTGGGCCAGATTATTGATTTTGAACTTCTTCAAACAGACCTGCGCTCCACAGCCCGTCTGCTTCGGCTTTCGCAACGCCTTCGCGTGCTGCCGCCTGCAGGGCAGTGGTGTCATACTCTCGGATGGTTGCACCAGCTGCCCGCATTTCGTCTAGAACGGCATCACGGCGTGCAGATGCATCTTCGAACGCGAAGGTCGCTGCGTCTTCGGCAGCGGTCACCAAAATTGCCTGGTGCTCTGCGGACATAGACTGGAATTTGTCTTCGTTAATCATGATCACAGAAGATGCCCAGACGTGATTGGTCAAATAAACATTCGGCGCAACTTCATGGAAACGCTGAGAGATTGCTGCAGTGGGAGGGCCTTCTGCACCGTCAACAACACCGGTATTCAAGCCCAGGTATACTTCGCCCCATGCGACTTGAGTTGGCTGTGCACCCACAGCCGTCCAAAGGCCCAAATACGATGGGATCTGAGGAATCCGCATTTTGCGCCCGTCAAAGCTGCCGTCTGCAGGCAGTTCGTCAGCCATAAACGCGATACGTGGCTCAGTTGGGCCACCGGACAACACACGAATACGTGCATCGTCGAGCATGTCTGTGGTGAGCGCTTGGAACAGTTCGGAACGAAAGAAGTCAAACACATGGTCGCTGTCACGGAAGGTAAAACCCCATGTCATGATCTGGGTGTCAGGCGCATAGGCAGACAGCCATGAGCCTGCAGTGCCCAGAGCGTCGACAGAGCCTGTGGACATTTGATCCATCACCTGTGGAGGCGTGCCCAACTGGGTGCCCGTAATGTAGTTGATATCGATTTCGCCGTTGGAACGCTCTTCGACCAAGCCTTTAAAGTGCTTGTTCATACGGTCCATTTGGCTATCGATTGCGTCTGAGTTGACCAGAGTCAGTGTCTCTGCAGATGCGCCAAACGCTATTGCATAAGCGGCAACTGCGCCAAGCATGGTAGCTTTGATATTCACGGTATTTCCTCCTCCAATGAATTTTTGGGTGATAGGTAATCCGGCCTCAGTGGGTGGGGGGCAGGATCATTTGACTAAAGTGACTCCATGACAGATAGAGCCTCGGGAGACGGCTCTACACCCAGCCCAAAACCAGTTGGTGGATCGTAGAAGCCTTTTTTGCAATCCATCTCCCCAACCAGCAAGCGCCGGTTTGGTTCAAAGATTGAATGCTGAAACTCGTGGAATTTCGTCATCTTGAGTGCGCGGGACGCTTGAATACTCGCTGCCAAAAAGATGCCTGCGCCGATGGTCGCATGCGGGATGACATCGATCCCGCGCTCCTCAGCCAAGGCGCCGATACGCATGAAGTTCGTGATGCCCTTGTGCCCCATTTCTGGCTGAACAATCGCAATCTTGCAGCGCTCAATACGATGCAGCATATCATAATGCGTCCGCCATTCTTCACCGACAGCGATCAGGCAGTTTGTTGCATGGCTGACCTTTTCAAGCGAGGCAATTTCTTCGGTGCGCACTGGCGCTTCTGCAAACCAAAGATTATGCGCGGACATCCCAGAAATCAGTGCCAAAGAGGCCTCTGCTGTTTGGTTCCAATGCAAATCTGCTGCAATTTTGGCGTCGGGACCCAAGGCTGCGCGCAAGGCTGCAATTTCTGAGACGGGTCCGTCATCTGCGACTGGGGTTGCGAATTTGAAGGCGTTAAAGCCACGGTCTTGCCAGTATTTGGCCAATGCCACCCGCTCCTCAATGGTATTCTTCGGTAGACCAGAGATATAAGCTGGAATTCGGTCGTGCTTTGCGCCCCCCAGAAGGTCGACAACAGAAGATTTGGCGATTTTGCCAGCGATATCCCAAAGTGCGATGTCGATTGAGCATAAGGCGTCGACATAAAACCCGCCCGTGTATCCACGCACGCGCATTAGATCATAAAGGTCATCATAGATCGCCCGGGGATCGCTTGGATCGCGGCCAATTGCAAAGTCAGCAAGCAGGTCTTTGATTAGCTCACCCACAACACCTGGAGCGACCAAACCGTAGGTTTCGCCCCAGCCGACAATGCCGTTCTTTGTCTCTATCTTAACGAGAATGGAGCGATCAAATGTGGGATAAACCGTTTTATTTCCTTTGCGGACAAGGTAGCCCTTTGAATTGGGCTCTTCTCCTGGGCGCGCAGATCCCAAATAAGGGACATCCCTTGGTAGAGTCAGCGTGAAAGCTTGAATGGATTTGACGACGTCGGACATTTCTTACTCCTGCTACCTACGCCCTAGGCGACACCAAGTTCTTTAAGGTTTAGGTCAATATCCGCCTTCGAAAACTCATCCAACTCCGCGGTCGGTGCACGCACAACAGCATTGGCAAGAACACCTCGGCACATCATCGTATATTTGGTTAGGCGCATCCGATAGACCGCCTGCAGCGTCAAAAGGGGGAGTGTTCGAACATAAAGGTCACGCGCTGCGTCTTTGTTCCCCTCGCGCCAAGCTTTGTCCAAGGCAACATGCTCCCCTGCGATCTCCAATGCTGGCATCGCGGCACAGGCACCGCGTTCGTATTCATCCAAAATGTAACGCGCTCCCCCTCCTCCGATAACGCCCAAAAGAGAGGCGGGCTTCTCGGCCAAAATAGAAGAAATGGCCGGGCCAGCGGGGAGCGTCTCTTCTTTGACATATGCGATTTCTGGAAACTGCTCTACAAGCTTTAAAATGGTTGCTGCAGACAGGTTTGACCCCCGGGGCGCAGGGGCATTTTGAAGAATAATCCGCATGCTTGGCAGTGCGCTCACGATCGATTGAAAAAAGTTGGAAACAGCACCATCGCCTGAACCGATCGATTTGGGGGGCTGCACCATTATCCAGGCGATCCCAAGATCCAGCGCGACTTGACCGTGCGCGATTACGGCCTCTGGCGTGTCGGCACTTGCGCCAGCCACGACCACAACTTCCCCCTTCGCAGCGGCAACCACTTGCTCAAGAAGATCTTTACGTTCCTGTGGCTCGAGATGTTCCACCTCGCTTGCGAAACCAGGGAAGACCACACCCGAAACGCCTGAATCGACTGCGTAGCGAACAAGCGCAGGCATTGCTGCCACATCAGCCGCACCAACCTCAGTGAATGGAGTGGGGAGAACCGGAAGTATGCCGTTTAATGTCGAAGTCATAAATGTGGTCCACATTGTGATATTGTTATTTACAATTTGACACTAACATCGCGTTGGGAATATAGCAAGTCCAGAAAACTCCGAAGGGCAACCACACTATGAACACCGTGAAATCCGTCCCAAATGCTTATGGAAAAAAGGCTATAGTCGTTGACTGGGGCACCACATCTTTGCGCTGCATGTTGATCGGCGCCGATGGTCGCGTTCTTGCTGAACAAGAATCACAAGGCGGCATTCAGTTTATTCAAAACGCTCGATTCGAAGCTGAACTTATGGCTGTAATCGACCCTTGGATGGTAGATCACGGCCCTCTTCCTGTCATCGCTCTGGGCATGGTCACCAGCAGGAACGGCTGGGTCGAAGTCCCTTATATACCTTGCCCAGCAGCTCCTTCGGATTTTGCCAAGGGCATCCTGACGCGCGAGCCCTCTAATGGGTCTACGCTCTATTTTCTTCCAGGTCTTACAGACAAGTCCCGTGTTCCGTTTCCGGACGTGATGCGCGGAGAAGAAGCTCAGATTGTCGGCTTTGGCCTAGAAAAAGAGCTCACCATTGTATTGCCAGGCACGCACAGCAAATGGGCCCGTGTCACAGCAGGAAAGGTAGACGCATTCCAGACCTTTGTGACTGGTGAAATCTTCGCGCTTTTGTCTCAGCATTCCTTTATTGCGAAAGTCGCTGGAGACGATAGCGGCGATAGCGATTGGGAAGTCATGTGCCACGGCGCGCGCGTTGCAAGGGAAACGGAAGGTCAAGATAGTGCCTTTTTGACCCAACTCATGTCTGTGCGCACAGGCATGCTCGCGGGAGAATTAGTGCCTTCTCAGATGCTCAGCTACCTATCTGGCCTCGTCATTGGCGCAGAGTTCCGCCAAGCGATGGACGCTGGCTGGTTTGCGCCCGGTGACAGGATTGGCATTGTCGGCAATGACGGGTTGAATGGCCGATATCGCCGAGTCGCTCAAGTCTTTGAGCTCGACATTGAGGATGGTGGCGAGCAGGCAGCCGTTGTCGGCGCACTAAAGATATTTGCTGAAAAATGGGTAATGTCACGTTAACGGCTCTGTTGCAAATATTGGTTTAAGGTGGAAAAGCCCTTCTGTTAGGCACACTTATGCTGCGAGGTGCTTTTCAAGCATGGCCATAGCCTCGGTCATGACGCAAGGTCCAACATCGAAGGCGCGTTCGATCATGCGCTTT
>CALLMA010000074.1 GCA_938008015.1 uncultured Celeribacter sp. | reverse complement strand
GGCTTTGGTACGTCCACTTTGGGCCTAACGGCAAATGCCGCTTATCTCGTTAATGATAAATTTAAAGTGAGAGGGATTGCCGCGACATTTGGGGCCTATGAGGCAAACACAGATGACCTGGATTTTGATTTTGCGTCATCGGCAAGTGGTACAATCAGTGGCTCGTTTCATTCTTTAGGATTGGTTGCTGATTACGATGTTTTTAAATCAGGCGGGCTACAAATTTCTGGCGGCTTGCTTCATTTGGGATTGAAGCTAGATGGTGAAATCAATGGAGCGCTTTCTTTAGATTCAGGCGCAAGTGCAAACACTACTGTTGAGACCAGTGTTAAATTCAACAATCAAATCGCACCAATGATTTCTGCAGGTTATCAGCAAAACATTGGCGATCACTTCGCTCTTTTTGGAGAGTTGGGTGCAGTTTATGTCGATGGATTTGATGTAGATATTAATGAAGTTGGCGCTTCGCTTCTGCCGGCTGCAGATTTGGAAGCTGAGGCAAAAAAGGTGGAAAGCGAATTAGATATGCCCGTATATCCATTCCTTCATTTCGGCCTTAAGTTTCGTTTCTAATCATAAAAATGATCTGAATAGAAAAAGGGGCCAATTAAGGCCCCTTGTTTTATGCGTTTTTCTCTTTGTTGAAAACGAAAGTTTTCAAATATGAATACAAAGGTGGAACGAGTAGGATGAATATGATAACCCACATAATCTTTGCGATTGTACTTTCAAAGAAGATCCAAGGTGATCCATGACCGATGATCATGCCTTGGCTAAAGCCTCCTTCAGCAATAGGGCCAAGGATGAGGCCAAGGATGAGCGCTTCTAGGGAAAAGCCAATGCGTTTTATGATTAAGCCGCCTAAGGCGAATACAATCATGACATAAACATCAAATACAGCGTTGTTGAGCGCATACGAGCCGAGCACCGCAAATGTTGCGACCACTGGAACCATAATTGCAGGCGGCACTAAGGCGACACGTGCAAGATATGGCGCAAGCGTGAGGCCCACGATCAAGAAGACACCATTTGCGACAAACATTGAGATGATGAAAGGGTAGGTGCGATCGGCATATTCATTGAAGAGCTCAGGGCCGGGGATCATGCCATGAATGATGAAGGCGCCCATCAACGCCGCCGCCACTGAGTTCCCAGGGATACCCAATGTGATTGTCGGAACAAGAGAGCCGCCGACACATCCATTATTTCCAGATTCAGCAGCCGCAATTCCTTCTGGATTCCCTTTTCCAAAGAGCTCTTTGACTTTCGAGATGCGCTTGGAGAAGTTATAGGAAATAAAGGCGGCGATTGTAGCCCCTTCACCAGGAAGAACGCCAATCACCGTCCCAGTGCCAGAACCGAGTGCGATATATTTAGAAATGCCCTTTGGAAGTTTTTCCTTCTTCGAGGTCTGATTTAAGACGGATGTATCAATTTTATGCGTCTTTTGACCCGCGAGTTCGAGCATTTGGATCATCGAAAATAAGCCGATCAAAGCTGGCATAAAGTCCACGCCATCGATGAGCTCGATAACACCCATTGTATAACGCAATGAGCCAGACATATCATCCGTGCCGATGACTGCGATGATCATGCCGATGAGGCCGGCGATAATCGCCTTGATCAAAGAAGAGTTTTCATCGGCAATTGAAATAATTCCAGCAAGCCCCATGATGGCAAGGAGGAATGTTTCAGCTGGCCCAAATTTCAAAGCTTGTTGCGCCAAGACGGGTGCAAAGAGCAGGAGAATTAAGACAGAGAATGTCCCGCCGACGAAAGAAGCGATCACGGATACTTTTAAAGCTAATGCGCCTCGGCCAGATTTGGCCATTGGGTAGCCTTCAATTGCTGTTGCAACTGCGGCTGGCGTCCCCGGTGTGTTAAGCAAAATGGCCGGAATTGAGCCACCATACATTGCGCCACAATAAATACCACCTAAGAGCATCAGGCCTAATGTGGGATCCATTGTATAGGTAAATGGCACCAAAAGGCCAACGGCCATGGTTGCGGTCAACCCAGGCATGCCTCCAACAGCAACGCCTGCAATCGTTCCAATGATAATCGTCAGGAGTGAGCTGAAAGAGAAAACAGTTTGAATATGTTCCATGTACTGGACCTCTTAGAAACTAATGCCAGGCAAGTTGACAGCTAAGAGCTGGACAAAGACCAGATAAACGAAAGCCAAAATTGCAATGGTTGTAAGGATGATCGGGATTGCTCTGGTGTATCCCAATGCAACGGCGATGCATGGAATGAAAATTGCCGCAGGAATGAAGAAACCAACAGCTTCAAATGCCATTGCAAATAGAATCATCGCAACGATGAGAATCGCAAAACGAAGGGGATTGCCCGAGAGGACAAAGCGCGTTTGTGATCTATCTTTCCATAGGCTGTATGTGAGCTGGATCGCGGATAAAAGACCAAGTGAAACTGCTAAAAATTGAACATATTTGGCAGAGGTTTTTTGTGCGATCCCTTTATACTCAGAAGTGCTGCTAAAGAGCAGCACCGCCAAGAGGATCAAGCCGATTAATACGGCTCGATCTACAGTTTTTTTAGAAATTACCATGGAGCCGCTTCAAAAACTTTTTCTGTTTCAGCTTGCAAACCTTCAAGATAAGCGCGGTAATCAGTGCCAGATTGCGGCAGCAAGAAGATGTTTCCTTGCGCAGCATTTGCCTTGAACTCTTCGCTTGCGAGAACCTCTGCTAGAATGCCGTCTAGTTTCGCAGCGATTTCTGCATCAAGACCAGCCGGAGCGACAAAGCCTCGTGTTGCACTCATTTGAACGTCATAACCTTGCTCAAGAGCCGTTGCGACATCTGAAAGGTTTTCATCTCTTTCAGCAGTCAATACCGCAATAATATGCGCATCGCCAACAGAGTGTTGTTTGATCATTTGTGAGAGGTTCATGAAAGAAGCATCAACATGGCCCCCAAGAACGCCCGCTTTTTGCTCCGTTGAGCCTTTTGTTGGCAGCAAGTTGAATTCAACGCCTGCAACAGCTTCAAAAGATTTTGCTGCTAAGAAATCATCAGAACCAATGCCGTTCACCGCAACAGTTAGCTCACCAGATTTGGCAGCTTCTGCAAGATCGGCCATTGTTTTAATCGGGCTATCTTTTGGCACCGCAATAATGCCTGGATCTTGTGCAACATTCCCCATGATGTGGAAATCATCTAATGTATATTTCGCACGGCCTGATACAATATGCGCCACCAATTGTGGTGTGAAGTTGAGGCCAATTGTATGACCATCCGCTTTTGCGCGTGCAATCGCTTCAAAACCTTTTTGTCCGCCAGAACCTGGAATGTTTTTTACAACAAATTCAAAGCCGGCATTGTTTTGCTCGGCCAAATCGATGAAGAGGCGCGCTGTTCTATCTGTAGAACCACCTGCTTTTGATGGCACGACAACAGAAATTGGCTTGCTTGGATAATCCGCCGCATAAACGCTTGTTGCTAAGCCTGCAGCCATCATTGTTGCTGCAATTTTTTTAATGAATGACATAGTTTTTAATTCTCCCAAAAAACTGTGATTCTAATACTACGTTTGTTTAATACGGGCTTCAAGCATTGGGGAGGACTCTTTGTCTTTTTCTGAATGCTTTGTGTAAGGTTATTCTTCTAGTTTATTGAAATAAAACATATAATGATAAAATGGGAGCTTGGCCTTATCAGGAGGTGAGCGCTGGAGTGCCTTTTATATGGAAGATGCGATGCTGGTTTGCAGTATAAATTCGATATTATTGTGGATTGTTTTTATATGCTGAATTAGGCTGATGACAATTTTAAGATGAAATGAATAATACGGATCCATTTAGGACTTTAGGGAGCAAGAATTATGAGAACACGTGCGGCTGTTGCATATAAGGCGGGTGAGCCATTGGTGGTTGAAGAGGTGAATCTCGAAGGCCCTAGATTTGGAGAGGTTCTTGTTGAAAATATGGCAACGGGTATTTGCCACACAGATGCTTTTACCTTATCTGGCGATGATCCTGAAGGCGCCTTTCCTGCCATTTTAGGGCATGAGGGAGCGGGGATTGTTCGTGAAATTGGCCCAGGTGTTACGAGTGTCGCAGTCGGCGATCATGTCATTCCTTTATACACGCCTGAATGTCGTGAATGTGATTATTGTTTGCACCCTAAAACAAATCTGTGCCAATCAATTCGCAGCACACAAGGCCAAGGCTTAATGCCTGATGGAACCAGCCGTTTTTCGACTTTGGATGGCACACCGATCCTGCATTATATGGGGTGCTCGACATTTTCGAATTTCACCGTATTGCCTGAAATTGCTTTGGCAAAAATTAGGAAAGACGCGCCTTTTGAAAAGATTTGTTATATCGGTTGTGGTGTCACGACAGGTGTTGGGGCTGTGGTCTTTGATGCGAAGGTTGAACCAGGTTCAACGGTGGCCGTCTTTGGGCTTGGTGGGATCGGGCTGAATGTCATCCAAGGGGCGCGCATGGTTGGCGCGTCAAAGATTATCGGCATTGATCTCAATCCTGATAAGGTCAGCATCGCGAAAAAATTTGGCATGACAGATTTTATCAATCCTAAAGATCATCCGAATGTTGTCGAAGCGATTTGTGATCTGACCAATGGGGGCGTTGATTATTCATTTGAATGCATCGGCAATGTAAATGTTATGCGTCAGGCGTTGGAATGTTGTCACAAGGGCTGGGGAGAGAGCGTTGTGATCGGTGTAGCAGGGGCAGGGCAAGAAATATCAACGCGTCCCTTTCAATTAGTCACAGGGCGTGTCTGGCGCGGATCAGCCTTCGGCGGGGCAAGAGGGCGTACAGATGTTCCTAAAATTGTTGATTGGTACATGGATGGAAAAATCGACATCGATTCACTGATCACACATACAATGCCATTGGAGAAGATTAATACTGCATTTGATTTGATGCATGAAGGAAAATCTATCCGCAGTGTTGTTATATATTAAAAGGGTAGGGTTGAAATATGAAGCAATTAGCGAACCATTTATGCCATGGTGGAGACTTGAAGATTTTTGAGCATGAAAGCCGTGCTTTGAATTGCACTATGAAGTTTTCGATTTTTCTTCCCCCTCAAGCAAAAGAGGCCCCTGTGCCTTTTGTAACGTTCCTTTCTGGTCTTACCTGTACCCATGAAAATTTTACAGCAAAGGCGAATGCATATGCATCTGCGGCGCGATATGGGCTCGCCATCGTCGCACCGGATACTTCACCTAGGGGGGATCATATCCCTGATGATGAAAGCTATGATTTCGGTCAAGGCGCAGGCTTTTATGTGAATGCGCAAAGGGACCCATGGCAGAATCATTTCAATATGCAAGATTACATTGTTGAAGAGTTGGATGCTTTGATTTGCAGTCACTTTCCCGTTTCACATGAGAAAAAAGGACTTACAGGCCATTCCATGGGCGGGCATGGTGCTTTGACATTAGGCTTGAAATACCCTGATCAATTTAGATCAATATCAGCGTTTTCTCCCATTGTTGCCCCCTCACAAGTGCCATGGGGGCGCAAAGCCTTTGCAGGTTATTTAGGAGATGATGTGCTCGAATGGCAAAAGCACGATGCCATAGCTTTAATGCGATCTTCAGGTAAACGCTCAAATTTTCCAGAAATTCTAATCGATCAAGGCCTGGCTGATGCTTTCTTAGAAGAGCAGTTGAAACCCCAGCTCTTTGAAAAGGCCTGCTTTGATGTGGGGCAAAAATTACGGCTGCGCATGCACGAAGGCTATGATCATAGTTATTATTTCATTCAGAGCTTTATACATGATCATTTGGCCCATCATGCCAGTATTTTAAAATCAAGTTAGGCTTTGGAAATGATGAAAAAAGTTGATATTATAAAATGGATCGCAACTGTTGTTCAGCTCGGTGGTTATGCTTTGACTGGGTTAAATATTGTTCCGATCAATATTTACATGTTTATGGTTGGTATTGTGCTCTGGCTCATCGTGGGCATTATGTGGAAAGATCGCGCTATTGTCGTCGTGCATGTTGGTGCATTTATCGCGATTTTTGCAGGTTATCTAAACTCCTAATGCGTCATGTTACGCGCGTATTTTGTTTTTGCAAAATGCCTTCCAAATCGTTAAGAGCGGGCAGATTTATACGCTTTCAAAGTGGTATAATAACGAATGATATTAATAGTGATGGAATAAATGAATACAGATATTGGATCTTTTCAAAGTTTGATGGAAATAACGCTCTATAATGATACAAAAGTAGGCGATTTGTTTTCGCCACAATATATATTAGATATCGGACAATCTATCATCGGAGCCGTCTTAATACTTTTCGCAGGCTATGTGTTTGCAGGATGGCTTTCTCGGCGTATTAAAAAAGTAGCGCTTCGCTATGATAGATTAGATGACACGATGTTTTCTTTTTTAGCGAATATCTTGCGCTATGCCGTGATGGCGCTGACGATACTTGTCGTTCTCAATAGTTTTGGCGTTGAAACAACATCATTTATCGCAGTGATCGGTGCCGCAGGTCTTGCGATCGGTCTCGCCCTTCAAGGAACGCTTTCCAATGTTGCAGCAGGCGTGATGATCGTCTTGTTTAAGCCAATGAAAATCGGTGATTTTATTGAGGTTGATGGTGTCATGGGGACCATTAAAGACATAACTCTCAATTATACTGAGCTAACGGATCTTTCAAATGTGCAGGTGATCGTGCCGAATGCGAATGTTTGGGGAAATATTCTGATCAATTATTCCGCGAATAAAACGCGCCGCGCTGAATGGGTTTTTGGTGTGTCATATAATGCCGACCTTAAAAAGGCTGAAGAAACAATCCGCGCTGTTCTTATGTCTGATCCGCGCTCAATGCTTGAGCCTGCGCCCTTTTTAGAAGTGAACAATCTTGGCGATTTCTCGGTTGATTTTTTGGCGCGTGTTTGGGTGAGCTCAGAAGATTATTTCACCTACCAAGCGGAAATGAAACGCAAAGTCAAAGTTGCACTTGATGAAGCGGGCGTAGACATCCCATTCCCAACAACAACGATTATTCAACAAAAATAATTAAGAAAAATTTGAATATGTAAGGGGGCCAATCGGCCCCCTTAATCTATAGATCTCTTTGCTGTTTTCTCAGCTGTAAAGACGATGATAAACAAAAATAAGCATTAATTGGATTATTTCCCAACAATAAGACTTATTGCAATACTCCACATCACAAGAGCGATGAGAGCATCAAGTATTTGCCAAGCACGTTTTTTTGCAAATAGGGGCGCGAGATAGCGTGCGCCATATCCGAGTGCGCTAAAAAATATGAGAGAGGCGCTGACTGCGCCAAAAGCAAATGAACTTTGATTTGGTGCAAACTCAGCCGAAATCGCACCAATAAGGACGACTGTATCAAGATAAACATGGGGGTTGAGCCAAGTCAGAGCAAGGCAGGTTAGGGCGGCTGCAACCGCAGAACTGCTGTGATCGCTTTGCGCTTTTAACTGCCCTTCGCCTTTATACGCCGATACAGCTGATTTAATGCCATAGACCAGTAAAAAAGCCGCGCCACCCCAGCGCATGATGTCTGTAAAAGCAGGGAAGATATGGATAATGCGCGCGGATCCATAGACGCCCGCTAAAATCAATAAAGCATCGGAGAGTGCGCAAATCGTAACAACGATGAAGAGATTTTGCTTTAAAAGCCCCTGCCTTAATATAAATGCATTTTGTGCGCCGATTGCGACTATAAGACTGAGGCCTGTAAAAAAGCCAACTGAAAGAATGGATAAATCTAAATTCATTAAAAACCTAAGTCATGAGCCCCACAATGAATTGCGGGGCTGATGCTTTATAGTTGTGCGGCGACATCGTCTGGGACGTCAAAATTTGCTGTAACCGATTGAACATCATCATCATCTTCAAGCGCCTCAATAAGGCGCATGAGTTTTTGAGCCGTTTCTAAATCAACATCCGTACGATTTTGCGGCTTCCAGATAAGTTTGGCTTCTTTGGCTTCTCCAAGCTCAGCTTCCAATGCATCAGAAACAGCCGCTAAATCACCATCCACAGTATAGATGAAATGACCTGACTCATCACTTTCAACATCTTCAGCACCTGCCTCAATCGCGGCCATCATGACTGTATCTGCATCACCAGCTTCCGCTGCATATGTAATCTCTCCAACACGGTCAAACATGAAAGAGACTGATCCAGATGTGCCAAGATTTCCACCTGACTTTGTGAATGTGGAGCGCACATTTGAGGCCGTGCGATTAACATTATCTGTCATTGCTTCAACAATGAGAGCAATCCCAGAAGGACCATAGCCTTCGTAACGTATTTCTGTGTAGTTATCCGCGTCGCCGCCGATCGCTTTTTTGATGGCCCGATCAATCACATCTTTCGGTACAGATTGCGATTTCGCTGTTTTTACCGCCAATCGAAGGCGAGGGTTGTTTTCCGGATCCGGATCACCCATTTTTGCAGCGACAGTTATCTCTTTGGCCAACTTAGAGAAAAGTTTCGAACGCACGGCATCTTGGCGTCCTTTGCGGTGTTGAATATTTGCCCATTTGGAGTGGCCTGCCATAGGATATTCCTTTTAATTAAAATGTGTTTTTTATTCTATAATGCAGCTTTGGCTTGTGCTGCAAGGCTTCGATTGCATTAAACGCCCCAGATGAGGGGGATGAGCGCGGATGTTAAAAGGCCGATTGAGATATTGAGTGGAATGCCAACTTTCATATAGTCGCTAAATTTATATCCACCCGGCCCATAAATCATCGTATTGGTTTGATAACCAATGGGGGTCGCAAAAGCAGCGGAGGCTGCGATCATAACGGCGATCACCAATCCTCGTGGATCAATTCCCATTTGCTGCGCTAAGCCGATTGCAATCGGAGTGATCACAACGGCAACAGCATTGTTGGACACAAGTTCGGTTAAGATCGATGTCAGCAAGTAGACGGCCCAAATCACGAAGAAGATCGGCAAGCCAACGAGAGATGGGGAGAGTGCATTGACGATGAGCTCTATCGCCCCTGAGGCTTGCAATGAAGCCCCAATCGCGAGCATGGAAAAGATGAGCACCAGAAGACGCCCTTCTATGAAAGAAAAGGCTTCATCCGCTTCAATGCAGCGCGTCACCAAAACAATTGCAACAGCCATCACGGCAAGCATAAAAATAGGCGCAACCCCAAGTGCAGCTAAGATCACAATGGCGAACATAACACCAAGTGCAATAGGTGCGTGAGAGCGATTATACGCGCGTTCTGTTGGTTTTGATACATCACCTATATCCATGTCATTTGCGAGGCGTTGTATGTCTGCTGGTGCGCCTTCTAAAAGCAAAGTGTCCCCAACGCGTACAATAACATCTTTGATATTTGTTCCTAAATTCTGGTTTTTGCGGTGCACAGCAAGAACATAAATACCATAGCGCCTGCGAAGGCGCATTTGCCCGAGGGCACGTCCCACCATTTTGCACCCTGGCGTGATAAGCACTTCCATCGTGGTTGTTTCAACGGCCGATACCTGATCAACACGTTTAAGGGATTTATTGCGTTGAAGACTTAGAAGTTCTGTGATTTTTGAACGGAGAACAACGCGGTCGCCGACTTCGAGAACGAAGCCCTGAAGATCGTGCCGATAAGATTTGTCACTTCTAATGACGTCGATCAAACGAACACCTTCGCGTTTGAAAAGTTGCACTGAAGTGATCTCGCGCCCGATTAGATTTGATTCCGGAGGTATCACAGCTTCCGTAAAGAATTTCATTTTAGAACGCGAAGACGAAAGCATCTGCGCCAAGCTATCTCGTTCTGGCAAAAGGTGACGTCCAATAAAGTAAAGGTAGGTAAATCCAAATAAGGTGATAATGATGCCAAGAGGAGCGACTTCGAAGATGCCGAAAGGCTCCATGCCTTCTGCGCGTGCAACGCCATCAACGAGCAGGTTGGTTGATGTGCCTAAGAGGGTGATCGTGCCCCCCATGATAGCTGCATAGGAAAGGGGGATGAGAAGCTTAGAGGGGACTGTGCCCAATATGCTCGCTAATTGCACAAAGACAGGGATCATTACGACAACAACGGGCGTATTCGCGACAAAGGCCGAAAGAACAACCACAACTAAAAGCAATGCCGCGATAGCAACTGAGGGGCGTGTTTGCGCATATTTACTGGCTTGCTGGGTGAACCAATCAAGCGCACCAGTGCGCACTAAGGCTCCCATGATAATAAACATCGCGCCGATCGTCCAAGGGGCTGGATTGGACAGCACCGTCAGGGCGCTTTCATAGGGTAAGATGCCAAAAAAGATCATCAATGAAGCGCCCATCAGAGCAACGACTTCCGTTGGAAAACTTTCGCGTAGAAATAAAACAAACATAACAGCAACAACCAAGAGCGAGATGGCTGCTTCTACGTTTTGTGATAAGTCAAAAATATACATAATATTTAATGCCTTAAGGTGTAAGCTTCATGAATAATACCGTAGACTAAGGGCAAAAACATCCCCTTAGCAATACCCTAATAGATATAGCGTTAAACATGAATAAATATTTTATTTTGTGATTATAACGCGCTTGGGCCAGCTTGAGAAAGTCTGCCACCTATGCGCACCTGTTCGATACGTTGGGCTTTGCCACTTCGATCATCTGTTTCCACATAAACGCCTGATAAAGTTGCCTCACCTTTTGCAGGCTCAAAGCGGCCTTTGCTCATTCCGGTGATAAAGCGGCGAAGGGGCTCTTGCTTATCCATGCCAATGACCGAGTTGTAATCCCCGCACATGCCCGCATCACTGAGATATCCAGTGCCTGCGGGAAGGATTTGCGCGTCACCTGTGCAAACATGCGTATGCGTGCCGACAACCAAAGATGCTTTGCCATCGCAAAAATGCCCCATCGCCATTTTTTCGGATGTTGCTTCGCAATGGATATCTAAAAGAATGGCCTGTACGCTGCCGCCTAATTTATGAGTTGAGAATACTTGGTCCATTGCTGAGAAAGGATCGCTAAAAGCACGCTTCATGAAAACTTGACCAAGAATTTGCGCGATAAGTATTTTACGTCCGCGACGGTCTTGGAAAATGCGCGTCCCGCGCCCAGGGGCCGCTTTTGCAAAGTTGATCGGGCGGATAATGCGCGTCTCTTTTTCACAAAATTGCATCATATCTTTTTGATCAAATGCATGATCTCCAAGTGTTAAGCAATCCACTCCGGCTTCAAGAAGTTCTTTGGCATGTTTTTCTGAAAGACCCATGCCATTTGTTGCATTCTCACCATTCACGACTATAAAGTCCAATCCCCAAGATTGTCGAATGTGTCCGATGCGCTCGATTATGGCTTTGCGTCCTGCGCCGCCAACAATATCACCAAGAAATAGTATTTTCATGCGCACGCTTTACGTTGAGTTCACTGTAAAAACAAGGCAAGGAATTGGAAAATTCTATAAATTGAGAGTTAGAACTCAAAAATTTCTTTTTCCGTGATGATTGCATCCAGTGCAATATCAGTTGGCTCGCAGATTATGTGATCAAATTCTTGAAAGGAGAAACCTATTCCAATGGAAAGAATGCGCGTCTGCTTTGATAGTCTTTGGAGGGTGCGGTCGTAAAACCCACCGCCATACCCCATGCGATTGCCGGATTTGTCGAATGCCAGAAGAGGGGCAATTAAAATTTCAGGACAAACCCAGCGTTTTTCCTTTGGAACTGCAATTCCATAGGCGCCTTTTTCAGTCTCGCAACCATATTCCCATTGTGCAAATTTGAGAGGTGCCCCAGATTTTTCAACAACCGGAACGCATATCGTGTTCTTCGCGCTCAACGATTTCATCGAAGCAATGGGGCTTAATTCAGATCCTATGGGCAGATAGCCTGAGATAATTTTCTCCGATAAAGATTTGAGGAAGTTTAATAGATTGTAATTTGCCTGTTGGGTTATGAATTCATTGCTTGATGTGGAAGAGTTTCTGCGGATGTGGGCCGCCTTGCGAAGTTTGGCTTTTTCACTTTGGATGTCACTCATAGTAAAATTATACCAGCTAATCCCAAAAATGCAAAGAATCCGACAACATCAGTCACAGTTGTCACAAAAGCGCCGGAGGCTAAAGCGGGATCAACCCCCATTTTTTCCAAAACGACAGGAATGCCTATCCCTGCGAGGCCAGCGACGATTAAATTGATGACCATAGCAAGTGCTATAACAACCCCTAAGAGCGATGAACCAAACCAAATGTAACCGATGGCGCCCATTAACACAGCAAAAACAATGCCATTAGCTAAGCCCACGTAAAGCTCACGTTTGATAACCCGCCAGACATTGGCGCCGGTTAAGTCGCGTGTTGCAATGGCGCGAACGGCCACAGTCAAAGCTTGTGTGCCCGCGTTTCCACCCATTGAGGCCACAATTGGCATCAAAACGGCTAGTGCGACAAATTGTGAAATCGTTGCTTCGAATTGCGCAATCACAATGGATGCAAGAATGGCTGTCACCAAATTGACGGCAAGCCAAGGGAAACGTTGCTGAATTGTCTCTGAAACGCGGTCGCTCAGGGACCCATCCCCAACACCTGCGAGGCGCAATATGTCTTCTTCATGCTCATCATCAAGCACATTCATCGCATCATCAATTGTAATAATGCCGACAATTCGACCAATTTCATCAACGACAGGCGCTGAAATCATATGGTATTGGTTGAAGGCATAAGCGACATCAGATTCATTCTCAGATGCTTTGAATATATGGAATTCAGGCTCGGCTAAATCTTTCAGAAGCGTCTCTCTCGGCGCGCCTAGGATTTTTCCGAGCGTCACATGGCCCGTTGGCGCCATTCTTGGGTTGACCAAGACGATATGATAAAAATCTTCTGGAAGCTCAGTTGCATCGCGCATGTAATCGATGGCTTGCCCAACATTCCAATGCTCTGGCCCCTTTACGACCTCACCTTGCATGAGGCGCCCTGCAGAAAACTCTGGATATGAGAGCGATTTTTCAACGGCGATCCGATCAATATCTTCAAGTGAAGACAAGATTTTCTCTTGCGCTTCATCTTCAAGATCTTCGATAATATCGACAACATCATCCGTCTCAAGCTCGCGCACAGCCTCACATAAGACATCCGGCTGCAATGCTGCGACAACCTCATCTCGTAGGCTGTCATCAAGCTCGGAAAGAATGTCACCATCAAAAGATTGCCCATAAAGGGAAATAAGGTTTTGTCGCTCTTCTGATGTGATTTGTTCTAAAACATCCGCAATATCGGCTGCGTGAAGTTTTTCGATTTGTTCAAGTAAACTCGCTCTATCTGCGGATTCAATAGAGTGTAATATTCCCGTAATCGTTTTTGAGGAAATACTATAAAGGTCTTTTTCTTCGCTTGGTGGGGTTTGAAGGGGTTCATGTTCGCCAGTCATGGGGTTCACCTTGCGTTTTTATGCCAGATCACTTTTGATTACCCTTAACGAAGTGATTTGCAAAGCAACAGCAAAAAATCAGCGCCATTAAAATTATTTTGACTGTTTGCGCTCGCATGATTTTATGCCTGAGATTGCGCTCTCAGGTCTTTTAAGAGGCATTCAGGAGTGCGATTGCTTGCTGGTGCAATTCTTTTGAGCAAGCCGCAATGATCTGCCCACCTTCAAGAGCAGTTCCTCCTTGCCAATTGCTCACAATTCCACCTGCAGCCTCGATAACGCCGATAGGCCCTAATATATCGTAACTGTTCAATCCTGCTTCGATCACAAGCTCGATCTGCCCAGCGGCAAGAAGGGCATATGCATAGCAGTCCATGCCGTAGCGGGTGAGTTGGCACTTTTGAGCAACCCTATGAAAGGCAGCTCCTTCTTGAGGGGAGCCGACTTCTGGAAAAGTGGTAAAGATTGTGGCTTGGCTTAACGTGGATGTGCTTTTGACTTGAAGTTTTGTTTCCCCGAATGCGTTTTTCAAAAGCCTCGTGCCAAAGCCGCCAATATAGCGTTCGCCGATATATGGCTGATCTATAATCCCTAAAAGCACATGATTTGCATCGCGCAACCCAATTAATGTGCCCCAAGTTGGCGTTCCGGAGATAAAGCCCCGCGTGCCATCGATTGGATCAAGTACCCAAGTATAGCCAGATGTGCTTTCTTTAATGCCAAATTCTTCGCCAATGATACCATCTTCGGGCCTGCGGTTTTCGAGTATCTTCCGCATAACCTTTTCAGCCTCTCGATCGGCAATGGTGACGGGATCAAATCCATTTTCAAGTTTATTGTCACTTTTTAACTGCGGTGTTCTGAAATACTGAAGAGTGATTTGGCGAGCCGCATCCGCCATTTCATGCGCGATGTTGAGGAACTCATTCTCTAATTCTGACTTTAATACTGCTTCTTGCATGAAAGATGGCCTGCGATGATCTTTGAATATATGAAGTGCTTATGAAAAAACGCAAAAAACGTCAACTCTTAGCCCTGCCACCAAAGGCATTGCCTTCAAGGTGATCGTCAAAAGAAAAGGCCGCAAATGCGGCCTTTGAAATTTATGAGATAGTCGATGATTTATGCGACATCAGAAAGAACGCGTGCTAAATCGAAGAGGCGACGACGCTGGTTTTCAGGAATAGCATAATATGAACGAATGAGGGAAAGCGCTTCTTTATCTGCTAAGATATCTTGCTTTTCATCGCTCACCTGAGCACCCTCATCATCAATCCCGTCAAAGAAAAAGGCAACAGGTACTTCCATTGCTACCGCAATATCCCAAAGGCGAGAGGCAGATACGCGGTTCATACCTGTTTCGTATTTCTGGATTTGTTGAAATTTAATTCCGACTTCTTTCGCAAGCTGTTGCTGCGTCATGCCGAGCATCCAGCGGCGGTGGCGGATTTTTTTTCCGACGTGACAATCTACATGATGGGCCATATTTAATCACCATTCTCAAGTTGGGTTTGTTATAATCTTTCATAAGAGTAACTTATTGTTAAACTTTCTCAACCTGTCCTTTTGTATAGGTTGCGGGCGGGTTTATAATCTCTCCTTTGGGTTGATAGTTAATATTGTGCTATATCTCTTGCGCTTTTTTGCCTGCCGCGTTAGCAAATGAGCAAGTGAGGCAAAGGGCTCAAAATGGACGATTTGAAGAATAAATACTTGTCAGAGATTTTATCGGCACAAGATGAAACGACACTCGAAGCGATACGCCTGCAGGCGGTTGGGAAAAAAGGCGAAGTCGCCCTGAAAATGCGCGAATTGGGCAAGATGAGCCCAGAGGAGCGTAAAGTGGCAGGGCCCGCTTTGAATGCGCTTAAAGATGAAATCAATTCTGCTTTAAGTGCTAAAAAAGTGGCGCTTGAAGATGCGGCTTTGGAAGCGCGTTTGGCGGATGAGTGGCTGGATGTCACATTGCCTTCTCGTGAGCGCCCTCAGGGAAGTATTCACCCTGTATCGCGCGTGATGGAAGAAATCTCTACCATCTTTGCGGACCTTGGATTTGCGGTCGCAGAGGGGCCTCAGGTTGAAGATGATTGGCACAATTTTGATGCGCTCAATATTCCGCCGCACCACCCAGCGCGCCAAGAGCATGACACGTTTTATATGCATAGAGATGCCAGCGACGAGCGCCCACCGCATGTTTTGCGCACGCATACATCGCCTGTGCAAATCCGCTCAATGCTCAAGCAAGGTGCGCCATTGCGCGTCATCGCACCTGGTCGTGTATATCGCTGTGATTATGATCAAACGCATACACCAATGTTCCACCAAATCGAAGGATTGGCATTGGGTAAAGATATTTCCATGGCCAATTTAAAGTGGGTCTTAGAAGAGTTCTACACAGCCTTCTTCGGCCGCCCTGTGAAAACGCGTTTCCGCGCCTCTCACTTCCCTTTCACAGAACCATCAGCAGAAGTTGATGTGCAGTGCAAATGGGAAAATGGAACTGTCACAGTCGGTGAGGGCGATGATTGGCTTGAAGTTCTCGGTTCAGGCATGGTGCACCCAAATGTGCTCAGATCGGGCGGGATTGATCCAAATGAATACCAAGGATTTGCGTTTGGAATGGGGATCGATCGCCTTGCGATGTTGAAATACGGCATACCAGATCTTCGCGCTTTCTTTGATAGCGATCTGCGCTGGCTTAAGCATTATGGCTTTAATCCTCTTGTGACGCCAACTTTAGCCGGCGGTATCCACGGTTAAACTTCCATTGTTTCGCATTCGCGAAAAACTTATAATTACTTTCTCCCATAGGAGACCCGAAAATGAAATTTACTCTCTCTTGGCTCAAAGAGCATCTTGAAACAAAGGCGAGCCTTGATCAAATCCTAGAGGCGCTGACAGACCTTGGCCTTGAGGTCGAAGGCGTGGAAAATCCTGCTGAAGAGCTCAAAGGCTTCAAGCTTGTTAAAGTGCAATCTGCTGAGAAACATCCAGATGCGGATAAGCTCAAAGTCTGCCAAGTCGAAACTGATGAAGGCATGACGCAAATTGTCTGCGGTGCGCCAAATGCGCGTGCGGGGATCACAGCAGTTTTGGCAAAGCCTGGCATGTATATCCCTGGCCTTGATATCACGATCTCTGTTGGCAAAATCCGCGGCGTTGAGAGCTTTGGGATGATGGCGTCTATGCGCGAACTTAAGCTCGGCGAAGATCATGATGGCATCATCGAACTTGAAGAGGGCGAGGTCGGCATGGAATTTGCGGATTATCTTGCCAAAACGGATCCTTCAAAAGTCGATCCTGTGATTGAAATTGCCATCACGCCAAACCGCCAAGATGCGCTTGGCGTTTATGGGATTGCACGTGATCTCGCAGCGCGGGGCTTAGGCGTACTAAAGCCTGTGAAAGCGCATAAGATTGAGGGCAAATTTGAAAGCCCGATTTCAATCACGATTGATGAAAGCTCTCAAGAGAGCTGCAAAGTTTTCGCGGGTCGTTTGATTAAAGGTGTGAAAAATGGCCCTTCGCCAAAATGGCTCAAGGAAGCGCTTGAAGCCATTGGCCTGCGCTCTATTTCTGCGCTTGTGGACGTCACAAACTTCTTCACCTACGACATGAACAGACCGCTCCATGTCTTTGATGCTAATAAGATTTCTGAAGGTTTAAATATTCATCTTGCTAAAGGCGGTGAGACGTTGATTGGTCTGGATGAGAAGGA